>DMPD01000029.1 GCA_003456125.1 Cyanobacteria bacterium UBA8156
GGGCTGGCTCCCTACCGTCTTTGGGGCTTGGGCGGAGCGGTGTTGGCGGCGATCGCCTGGTACCTGTTGGGGCAATTGGGGAAACAATTCCGGGAAGGACGGTTGGTGCCCCCCCGCAATCGGTAGGGGGCAGCCCCCATCCAGGTAAGCTAAACCTTGGTACGATTGCGGTTCTATGGAAAACCACCCGACCAACCACCAAGAAAAACCGGGATGGCTGGCGCGGCGATCGCTGCGGGATTTGTTGGTGTTGCCCCTGGCGGTGGCGTTGCCGGTGGCGATCGGGGCGATTGGTTATGTCACCTATACCAGTGCTGCGCAATCGGTGACGGTGTTGGGGAACCGGCTGTTGACGGAAACCGCCCTACGGGTGAACCAGCACCTGAACCAGTATTTAACCCTCCCCCACCAGATCACGGAACTCAACCTCAACGCGGTCGATCAAGGGCTCATTTCACCCACCGATTTGACCACCATGGGTCGCGTGTTCTGGGCCCAGCAGCAAATTTTCCAGGTGAGCTATGTCAATTTTGGCGGTGTGAACCGGGAATTTATTGGGGCGGGGGTCAATCCCGGCGGAAAAGTTACCATCGATGAAGTGCGATCTCCCAATCTGGAGACCCTTGTTTCTTATACAGCGGATGCCCTCGGGAATCGGTTGACGGTGGACGAAACAATTCCCGTGAATCCTGTGGATTCCGAGTGGTATACCGAAGCCGTGCAGTGGCAGGAACCGCGCTGGACTTCGATTTATGCCTGGAACGACGATCGCCGGGTGTTGGCGATTTCGGCCAGTGCCCCCTATGTCGATCGGCAGGGCAAATTCCGGGGGGTCTTTGGCGTCGATTTGTTGTTGGAGGACATCGCCCGGTTTCTGGGGAGCTTGGATGTCAGTCCCAACGGGCGGGTGTTTGTGATGGAGCCTTCGGGGTTGTTGGTGGCCAGCTCGGGCTCGTTGCCGGTGTACCAACTCCAGTCCGAAGGGCAGGGGCAAGCCGCCATCCGGTTGGCGGTTACGGACTACGGCGACCCGTTGATTCGGGGAACCGGGCAGTTGCTGGCCGCCCGGTATCCCGACTGGGAGAACATTGTGGCTCCCGCGCAGTTTCAGGGGCAAGTGGCGGGTGAAACCGTGTTGGTGCGGGTGACCCCCTTTGCCGATCCCTACGGCTTGAACTGGTTGGCGGTGGTGGTGGTGCCCGCCCGCGATTTGCAGGGTTCTATCCCTCAGATTTGGGCGGTGGCCGTGGTGGTCGGCAGTTTGACCACGGGATTGGCGGTGGGGTTGGGCTGGGCGATCGCCGGTCGGATTGCCCGCCCCCTCCGTCGCCTCAGCCAGGCCTCGGCGGCCATGGCCGCCGGCCATTGGGAGCAAACGGTACCCTTGGCCGGCACCATCGAAATTCGCGCTTTGGCTGGGGCTTACAACCAGATGGCCCACCAACTCAAAACCGCTTTTGGGGAGCTGGAGCAGCGGGTGGCCGAGCGGACCCAGGCTTTGGTCCGCAACGAACGGCGGTTGCGGCAACTGAACCAAGCGCTGCGGGAGTTGTCGGGGCAGGCGGTGCTGTACCAAGGGGAGCGGCGACCGGCCTATCGCATCATCACCGAAACGGCGGCCCACGCCCTTGAGGTGGAACGCTCCAGCCTCTGGTTTTACGACGTTGGCTCCACCAAGTTGGTGTGCGAGACCCTCTACGAGCGCAGCTATCACCTCACCTCTTGGGGTTGGGAATTGCGGGCCGCCGACTATCCGGCCCTGTGGGCGGCGATCGCCCAGGAATCGCTGGTGAGCATTGAGGATGCGGCGGTGGACGCCCGTACCTGCGACGAGGCGGTCAGCTATTTTCGCCCCTTGGGGATCACGTCGGTGGTGTTTCTGCCGGTGCAGCACCGGAAACAACGGCTGGGCTTTTTGATGCTGGAACACCAAGGCACGCCCCGTGCCTGGCTGGAAGAAGAGTTGGGGTTTGCCCGCTCCCTCACGGATTTGACGGCCCTGGCGATCGCCGCCGCCGAACGCCGACAGGTGGAGCAGGCCCTCAAAGAAGCCAAGGAAGCCGCCGAGGCAGCCAACGCCGCCAAGAGCGATTTTTTGTCCAACATGAGCCACGAGCTGCGCACTCCTCTCAACGGCATTTTGGGCTACGCGCAGATTTTGCAGCGGGATGGGGGCCTCAACGAAGAGCAGCGGGCGGGTCTGAACACGATTCATCGATGTGGGCACCATCTCCTCAACCTGATCAACGACGTGTTGGATTTCGCCAAAATCGAAGCCCAGAAGTTGGAATTGGAGGCGACTGCTTTTCACTTGGGACTTTGTCTGGACAGCCTTTTGGAGATGTGCCGGTTGCGGGCCGAGCAGAAGGGGTTGACCTTGCGCTATGTTCCCGATCCCCAGTTGCCGGTGGCCATTTGCAGCGATGAAAAGCGCCTGCGGCAAGTGTTGCTGAACTTGCTGGGGAACGCGATCAAGTTCACGGAGGTGGGGGAGGTCAGCTTGGCGGTGACGGTGACCGCCCTGGGCGATCGCCGTTGTACCCTCCGGTTTGCCGTGACCGATACGGGGGTCGGCATTCCCGCCGATCGCCTAGCGGCCATTTTTCTGCCCTTTGAGCAAACGGAAATCGGTCGGCGGAAGGGAGAAGGCACCGGCTTGGGATTGGCCATTTCGCAGCGCTGTGTGGAAATGTTGGGGGGCACCCTCCAGGTGACCAGCACCTTGGGGGCAGGCAGCCGGTTTTGGTTCGAGCTGTCTTGTCCGCTGGCTACCCACTGGCAACCGCCCCAAGGGTCGGGTCGGGAGAGGGTGGTGGGGGTACACGGCCGGCCGCCCCAGGTCTTGGTGGTGGACGATAACCCCGAAAACCGGGCGATCGTGGTCGGGCTGTTGCAACCGTTGGGGTGTGTGGTCGAACAGGCCGAACACGGACTGGCGGCTTTTGCCCGGTTGGCCGCCAACCGGCCCGACCTCATGATTTTGGATTTGGTGATGCCGGTAATGGATGGATTTGAGGTGTTGCGGCGGTTGCGTAGCGATGCCCACTACCAAGACTTGCCGGTGATTGTATCTTCGGCCAGCGTATCGGCCCAGGATCGGGCTTCGAGTCTGGCCGCGGGCAGCAATGCCTTTTTGCCCAAACCCATCGATTCGGACGAGTTGTTCCAGGTGATGGAGCAATTGTTGCCCCTCACGTGGCTGCGGGAACAACCCTCGTTGCCGCCGTCGCCGCTGCCC
>DMPD01000093.1 GCA_003456125.1 Cyanobacteria bacterium UBA8156
AAAATTCTTCAAGCTTCTAAACCTGTAAAAGATACTTTGCAGCTAAGTGGCAAGGCCATTGTCGAAGATATGGAGTTTAGCCGGATACTTGTAGGTAGGATTTCGGTCACAGAGATTGCCACACTGATCGAGCGACACGGAGAGCAGTTATTGGAGCGCAATATTCGTCGCTACCTGGGGTTACAAGGAAATCGCGTCAATGAGGGTATCCGTAATACTTTAATCAGCGACGAAAAAAATAATTTTTACTTTTACAACAATGGAATAACCCTGACCTGCGACAGTTTCTCGTACAACGCGCTACAAAGTGGCGATTATCAGGTGCGCGTCGAGAATTTGCAAATTATCAATGGTGGTCAAACCTGTATGACGATATTTAAAACCTTACGAGAACCCAATTTGCTGCATCAAAATGCTCAAGCTTTTGTCCTGCTCAGACTTTATCAATTACCTCGTGAAAATGAGGTCTTGGTGCAAAGAATTACCTACGCTACCAATAGCCAAAATCCTGTCGATCTCAAGGATTTGCGTGCCAATGATGAGCGTCAACAAAGATTGGAAATGAGTATTCAGCAACTGGGTTTTAATTATCGGCGTAAGCGTTCGGATACCGGTACCCGGCCCACGGATATTACTTCAGGAGTGGCGGCGGAAGCAGTCTTATCGGTTTGGGTAAGGAAGCCTCATCAGGCAAAATTCTTCTCTCGCGAACATTTTGGGAAGCTGTATGATTCCATCTTTACCGATCAATTAAATGGAGCGCAAGTGATTATAGCTGTCCAGCTTTACAGAATAGCGGAAAATCGCCGCAGAAGACCGGAGCCTCAAGATCCGGATTTTGTTCGCTATGCTTCTTGCTTCATTGCCATGCAGATGGGACGCAGACTGCTGGATGATCTGAACATTCAAATGAAAGACATTAGCCACCAAAACTTTCAATTGGCTCAACAGCTTGTTGAACAAAACGGTGAAGCCTATTTCAATACTTCCGTCCAAGAGATTCACCAAGCCCTTCGAGAGCTTTATGGTGGACAAGAGATTTCCTTACAACAACTGTCTGCGACATTTCGCCGCGGTGACTTAATAAGTAGACTGCCATGAATCAGTAGGCATTCCCTGTTCGTCTTAATTGACCGGGCAACTGCTGTAGGCCGTGACAAAGCGATCGATGCCGTTGTCGTCGGGATGGACTTGAATATCGCGGTAACGTTCGGTGGCGGCCAGTTGTTGGGCCACGATCGCCCCTTGGCCCGCCATGACTTCTACGGCCCAGAACCCGCCCGGCCGCAAATACCGGGGGGCGGTGGCGCTGAGGTGTTGTAGGCAGTCCAGGCCGGTGGGGCCCCCGTCCAAGGCTAAGCGGGGTTCCCAGTCGCGGACTTCGGGGGCGAGGGCGGTAATTTCGGCCGTGGGAATGTAGGGGGGGTTGGCCACGATCGCCGCAAATTGTCCGGCCCACGGGCCCAGGGGAGCCAGCCAAGAGCCTTGGTGCCAAACCAGGCGATCGCCCAGGCCGTTGAGGGTTGCATTGTGGCGGGCAACAGTCAACGCTGCGGCACTGAGATCCACGGCATGGATGGGGTGGTGGGGAAAAGTGCGGGCTAAGCTGAGGGCGATCGCCCCGCTGCCGGTGCCCAAATCGGCGAGGGGGGCCCCCGGCGGTGGCTGGAGCAAAGATTGACAAATGTCGATCAGGAGTTCGGTTTCGGGGCGGGGAATCAAAACCGCCGGTGTGACCTGCAACCTCAGATCGCGCCAGGGGGTGAACCCCACCAAATACTGCACCGGGGTGCGGCGATCGCGCCGTTGGGCCCACAGGGTTTGCAATTGGGTCAGGGCGGCGGCGGTGGGTTCCACCTCTCCCAATCGCAGGGCCAGCTTCGTTACCTGCAACTCGTGTACCATCAGCCAATCCAATTCCGCCGTGGCAATCCCGGCGGCGATCGCCTCTTGGCGGGCCTGTCGATACCAGTTAGCAAACGCACCCATAGGGCTTATTCTAGGGGAAAGACCAGGGTAGGGCGGATGTCCCTCTTTCGCAGTCATTTGTTTCGGTGGTTGGCGCAATCGTGGCCGGTGCAGTGGGGCCGGCAAACGCGCCAACGGCTGCAGCGTCCGATCCGTCAGATCGAAACCTGGATCGCCCAGGTTGCCGAGCACCTGCAACCGGCGATCGCCCCGGTGTGGGAAGCCACCCTCCACCACTTGTTGCCGGATGGGGGGGAAGCGCCACCCCCGCTGTTGTGGCTAGAAGGCGTGCCCGCCGAGCCGCCGGCAGTTCCCAAATCCCCCCGCCGGTTGGGGGCGGGTGTGCCCCTCCGTCTGATCCGGATTGGGCGATCGTCCTGGCAACGGTTGCGGGCAGGGGCTTTGGCCCCCCCCATCACCACCCTCGATCGCCGCGTACCCCGCAAAGGTTTTGCCGAAATTTTGGCGGAAGCGATCGCTTATTACTTTGGTCGAGCGAAACCTTCCCTGGCGCCGGAGACAGGATTGCCCGTTGCTGTTGGGGTCGGCGTTCCCTCGGCGATCCCCCCCGACGACGGGCCCCCAA
>DMPD01000092.1 GCA_003456125.1 Cyanobacteria bacterium UBA8156
ACGGCACAATAATCTGGCGGGACAAAGTGCCGCGTTGGATGCCGAGCGGGCGGCGGCTCTGCGGGATTTGGTGCGCCGGGTGCAGGAATGCTCGCCTTCGGCCGATAGTTTGAAACAGGGGATGGGGGCACTGTTTGCGACGTTGGAGCAGCGGCAGGAAACCCTGACGGAATTTTGGCAAAACCTCGAGCGGTTGCGGGGGGAAACCCAGCACAAAGAACAGGAAGTGGCGAACCTGGGGGCCACGGCGCAAAGCAAGAGGGCCGCGTGGCAACAAGCCAATCAGAGCTGGGGCGAAGCCCGGATACAGTTGCAAGGCCAACAACTGTTGTTGCAGGTGCAAGAAAACAACACGGCGACCCTCCGGCAGCAGTTGCAAGCCTATGAAGTCCTGTTGGCGCAGTTGGGGCAAGTGGTGGAAACCCTGGGGGGGAACACGGTGGCGTTGGATGCCGAGGAGGCGGCCCGTCTGGAAGCCATGTCGTTGCCGGAATTGACCGCCGCCATTGCCGCCTACGAATCGGAATACGAAAAATCCTTGAACTGGCTCAATGCCCAAGAGGACGAGTTGGCGGCCCTGGAGGGAGAGCTGGCGGATTTGCAGAGCCAAATCGAGCGGGCCAACGAATTTGAGCGCATTGAACTGGAGAGCAGTCGGGAATTTACCGAAGAGCAATACAAACTCTTGGAAATTTCGCTGCTGCCCCAGCGGGACACCCTCCGGCAACGGGAAGGGGTTTTGATGGCGCAGCGGGACATTTTGGCCCGGCGGCAAGGGGCGGGGGATACCGGCAATCCAGCCCAACTGCTCACGCCGGCCTTGTCGCAAGTCGAAAGCCAAAAAAACCAATTGACCAAAGAGGTGCAAAAGCTCGATTCGCAAATTGCGGTGGTGCGCAACTTGATTCAGGAGCAAAGCGCCTCTCTGGATCGCCAACAACAGGAATTGACACAGCAAAAAGAGGAGTGGGAAGCCCTCGAGGCGCAGTGGGAAGAGCGCAAACGCCTAGTGGCTTTGGCCTGGGGCAGTGTGCAAGCTCAGGAGCAAATGCTGCGGCCGGTGCAAGATGCCATGGATGAAATTCGGAGGCAGTTGGAAGGATTGCAACACCCGCTGGCGTCCTTGCCCGAAGGGGTGCAAGGGGAGGTGTTGGCGGAGCTGTCCCGCGAAATTGAAGCCTTGATGCCAAGTTGAGGACGGAACGCAGGCTTGACGTAGGGGGCTGCGCCCAAACACAATAGCGGGGAAATTTGGGAGGTACATTCATGACCTACACCGCCGGTTCTATGCCTGATGCCTTCCCTGATGCTGGTGCCGAGCTTGAGGCACTGTTTGAGCGGTTGCAGCATCCCAATCCCCATTTGCGGGAACGGGCGATGGGAGAACTGGCCGAGCAAGCCGATGATGCGGTCATCGAGCGGTTGTTGGCGGTTTTGGATGCGGAAGATGTGGCCTATCGGCGGACGGCGGTGAAGACCCTAGGGGCGATCGGGGCGATGGTGGTGCCCCGGTTGGTGGCGATTTTGCAGACCAGCGACAACGCGACGGTGCGCAGCAGTTGCGCCAAGGCTTTGGCCCAAGTGGCCAACAACCATCCCGACCAACCGTTTCCGGCCGTGGGGCTGCAGGGGTTGCAGGGGGCCCTCACCGATGTCAACCCGGTGGTGCACATTGCGGCGGTGATGGCTTTAGGGGAAGTGGGAGAACCAGCCACGGAAATTTTGGTGCAGGCGTTTCAAAGTACCGATAATCCAGCCCTCGCGGTGGCGATCGCCAATGCCTTGGGGGGCATCGGCAACGAGGCGGCGATCGCCGTGTTGACGGCCGCCACCACCGCCGAAGACATCGATAGTTATGTACGGGAAACAGCGGTAAGTGCCCTGTCGCGGGCCCAACAGGTGGCGGGTTACCGGGGGCGCTAGGAAACATTGCCTAACAGGAAAACCATGGTATGGTTATCTAGATCGGCGAATGTCCGTATCTTGCTAAATCTTGTATGCCCATTTTCCAAAAACCGCAGCTCTTTATCGCCAAAATGTGGTAGGTGAAGCGGTTTCGGGCAGCAAGCGAACCCGAGAAACGCACAGTTGAGTATGGCCGAAAATTCAAGATTCAGAGGTTGCGGTGCCAAAGCCTTTGGTTCGTGGCTCCAGGCTTGGATCCGGGTATGGGTTGGAGTAACCCAGATAGGGCTAGGGCTGGCCGCGGCAACCGCGGTGGGGGGAAATGTGCAACCGGCCTGGAGCGAACAGGGCACGGTGAAAGCAGCGGAGCCGACGTTACCGGCCACGCCCCTGAAGGTAGGCGAGACCCGCTCCCAGGGGATGCAGCGGGTGAGTCGGGATTCGTTGACGCGGGTGGTACCCCATACCGAAAACGGTCGGGCAGCGGCGACGGTTTTTCTGCGGGGGTTGCCGGTGATTACCTATTTGGGGCCGGCGGGGGAGCCAACCACCGCAATTCCTACCGCAAACGATGTGAAGGTGGCCAACCCCGCCGAGCGGTTGAAGACCGAGGGGACAGGGGGGCCAGAAACGTTGCGGGGATTACAGGTGGTGCCCAATCCGACGGAACGGGCGGCGATCGCGGCGGCTACCCTCACCGAGTTATCTCGTAGTGGTTTGGCCGCAGATTCGGTACAGGCGGTGTGGCAGGACGGGAGGTTTTGGATCCGTCTGGGCGATCGCGCCCAGTTTGTGCTGGAAGAAGGGGTACAGTTGCCCAACACTACGGGCGATCGGGAGCAGGATGCGTTGCAAATGGCCAACTTGCTGCGGCGTTTGTTGGGGAATGCAGCGCCTTTGCCACGGGTAGCCAATGTCCCCCCGCGACCGGTGGCACCGGCGATCGCCTCGGTACCGGCGGTGGGGCGGCCCCGGCGGGTGTTTTCGGGTTTGGCCTCGTGGTACGGGCCGGGTTTGTACGGTCGTCCGACGGCGACGGGTCGGCCCCTCGCCCGCAACAGCTTTCATGCGGCCCACCCCGATTTGCCGTTGGGGACAAAGGTTCGCATCACCAACGTGACCAACGGGCGATCGGCAGTGCTGCGGGTTGAAGACCGGGGGCCGTTCCATGGCAATCGTTTGCTGGATATCACGGAGGCGGCGGCCCGGGCCCTGGATATGCTTTCGGCGGGGCTGGCCACGGTGCGGGTGGAAGTGCTATCGCTGCCATGACCCGCCTGTTTACCGAACCCATTGCGTTCCAAGAGTGGCGGCGATCGCAAGGGGTCGTTGGCTTTGTGCCGACAATGGGGGCCCTCCACGCCGGCCATGAGGCGTTGTTGCGGCGAGCCAAGGCGGAAAATCCCACGGCGATCGCCAGTATTTTTGTGAACCCGTTGCAGTTTGGCCCCCACGAAGATTGGGAACGTTATCCGCGTTCCCTGGGGGACGACCTCGATCGATGCCGGCGCTGCGGCATTGATGCGGTGTTTGCCCCCCTGGCGCTGCCGGTGATGACCCAAGTGCAGCCGGCCCCCCACTTGGTGCAGACCCTGTGTGCTCCCCACCGACCGGGGCATTTTGGCGGGGTGGCGACCATCGTCCTGAAGTTGTGGCAGTTGGTGCAGCCGCAGCGCGCTTACTTCGGGCAAAAAGACGGTCAACAGGTAGCTATTTTGCGGCATTTGGTGCGGGATTTGAGTTTGCCCTTGGCGTTGACGATCTGTCCCACGGTGCGGGAAACCGACGGTCTGGCCTGCAGTTCCCGGAATGCCTACTTGACCCCAGCCCAACGGGCGATCGCCCCCCAACTGTACGGAGCGTTGCAACGGGCGGTGGCCGAATTTGCGGCTGGCGAACGGGCGGCGGCGGCGTTGTGTGCGACGGCGCGGCAGGCAGCTCCGGAGGTAACCTGGCAGTATTTGGAGTGCGTTCATCCCCTAACGTTGTCCCCCCTCACCGCGGTAGAAAGTGGGGCGATGTTGGCGGGAGCGGTATTTCTGGGGGATACCCGGCTGATCGACAATGTGATGCTGCGGGCCCGGCAGCCGTTGGTGGCGATCGACGGGCCGGCGGGGGCCGGGAAGTCCACGGTGGCCCGGCGGGTGGCCGATCGCCTGGGGTTGCGTTATTTCGATTCGGGGGCGACCTACCGCGCCATTGCTTGGGCGGCGTTGCGGGCGGGTTTGGATTTGGCCGATCCCGGCAGTGGAGAGGCCGTCGGGGCGATCGCCGCGGGGGTAAACCTGGATCAGCAACCGGCGGCCGATCTTTCCACCCGGGTATTTGTGGATGGGGAGGAGGTGACGGCGGCCATTCGCACCCCGGAGATCAGCCGTTGGGTGTCGGTGGTGGCGGCGGTGCCGGCGGTGCGGGCGGTGTTGGGGGCCCAACAACAGGCGGCCGGGCGGTCGGGGGGCGTGGTGATGGAAGGGCGGGACATCGGTACGGCGATTTTCCCCCAAGCCGAGTTGAAAATTTACCTGACGGCTTCGGTGGCGGAACGGGCCCAACGGCGGCTGCGGGATTTGGGGGAAACCAACCTCGATCTCGGGGCGATCGAAGCGGCGATCCGGGAGCGGGATGAACGGGACAGCACCCGGGCGATCGCCCCGTTGCGGCGGGCCCCCGATGCCATCCAAATCGATACCGATGGTCTGAGCATCGATCGGATTGTCGAAATTATCGTAGAGTTGTACCGATCGCAGACGGTCGATCCGTCCCTCTAGGGCACCGGGGCAACAGACATGATTCAACGGGGAACACGTTGGGGCGGTATTTTGGGGTTGATGCTGGGGTTGGCAGCGATGCCAGCGGCGGCCCAGCGTTCCCGTACGGCTTTGACCATCCGGGCCGATATTCAGGAAGCCGATGCCCGTTCTGGGGTGGTGACGGCCCGGGGCAATGTCCGCCTTAGCTATCCCGCCCGCCAAATCGAAGCGACGGCGACCCAAGCCCAGTATTTTGCTCAAGAACGGCGGATTGTGCTCTCGGGCAACGTGGTGGTGGTGCAATTGGGCAACCGCATCCAAGCCGAGACCATTGTCTACCGGATTGACGAGGGCCGGCTTGAGGCGTTGCCTACCCAGGGGCAACAGGTGGAATCGGTCTATGTGGTGCCGGACGATACGTTGGCGGAACCGGCCGCGGCGACGGCACCGGTAGAGCGGGTAAAACCGGCCTTCAAGAAAAATCCTACGGCTTCCTAGGGTGAAATTACGGCTGGAAAACGTCAGCAAGACCTACAACGGGCGCACGGTGGTGCGGGAAGTGAGCGTGCAGGTGGGCCGTGGGGAAATTGTGGGATTGTTGGGGCCCAACGGTGCCGGCAAAACCACGACGTTTTACATTGCCACCGGTTTGATTCAGCCCGATCGCGGCTATGTGTGCTATGGCGGCCGGGACATTACCCGGTTGCCCATCGATCGGCGGGCGCGGCTAGGAATTGCCTATCTGGCCCAGGAACCGACCGTTTTCCGCCAGTTGACCGTCCGGGAGAACTTGTTGTTGGCGATGGAGCAAACCGGGGTGCCCTTCCCCCAACGGCTGACCAAACTCCACCGGTTGATGGAAGAATTTCGGTTGGAGGCTGTGGCAAACTCTCTGGGCTACCAAGTTTCGGGGGGGGAGCGCCGCCGTACGGAAATCGCGCGGGCTTTGGCGTTGGGGGTTTCGGGCCCCTCTTTCCTGCTGCTGGATGAGCCCTTTGCGGGGATTGACCCCATTGCGGTGGGGGAAATTCAGGAGATTGTGACCCGGCTGCGGGACCGTGCCATGGGCATTTTGATTACCGATCACAGCGTGCGGGAAACCCTGGCGATTGTGAGCCGGGCTTACATTATGCGGGATGGGGCGATTTTGGCGGCGGGGGACAGCAAAGAACTGGCGGCGGATCCCGAAGTGCGAAAATACTACCTGGGCGAGCATTTCCGGTTGTGACCGTTAAAGCCAAATCTCGGCAACTTGCCTTCCGCCTCCCTGGGCCGAGGCTACCCCTCCTCGATCGCTACTTGGCGCTGGAGATGGTGGGGCCTTTTTTGTTTGGGGTGGGGGCCTTCTCCTCCATTGCGTTGGCGATCGGCTCGCTGTTCCATCTGATTCGGTTGGTGACGGATTTTGGTCTGAACCCGGCGATCGCGGTACGGGTGTTTGTGTTGCAGTTGCCGGGGTTTATGGTCTACTCCTTCCCCATGTCGATGTTGTTGGCGACGATGTTGGCCTACAGTCGGTTGTCGGGGGATGGGGAAATGACGGCCCTGCGCAGCTGCGGCGCGAGCGTGATCCGGCTGTTGGTGCCGGCGGTGGTCTTGAGTTTGGGGGTGTCGGCCCTGACCTTTGCGTTTAATGAGGCCATTGTGCCCACCGCCAATACCTATGCCGAAAACACCCTGCGGATTGCCCTCAACGAAAACAAGCCGACGTTTCGGGACCGCAACATTTTCTATCAGCAGTTTGGCGCGGTGGTGTTGCCCGATGGCACCCAGGAAGAAAATACCTTGGTGCGGAGTTTCTATGCCCGGCGCTTTGATGGCCGGCAGATGCTGGATGTGACGGTGTTGGACTATTCCCAGGGGGGGCTGCAACAAATTTTGGTGGCCAAGTCGGCGGTGTGGGTGCCCACCGAAAACATTTGGCTGTTTCGGGACGGTACCAATTATGTGATTGGGGCAGACGGTTCCTACCGCAGCATTTTGCGGTTCGATCGCCAACGGTTGCGCTTGCCGCGGGCTCCCCTCGATTTCGCCCAGGAACAACGCAACCCCGAACAAATGAATATCCGGGAGTTGTCCCGCTATATTGCGTTGGTGGGGCAGTCGGGCAATGCCAAAGAGTCCCGCAAATTGGAGGTGCAATTGCAACAGAAATACGCTTTGCCCTTCATTTGTGTGGTGTTTGCGACCATCGGTTCTCCCTTGGGGATGCGCCCCCAGCGCACCAGTTCCGCCAAGGGGTTTGGCTTGAGCGTGCTGATCATTTTTGGGTACTATTTGCTGCTGTTTGTGTGCCGGGCGCTGGGCGAAGTGGAAGTGTTGTCGCCGTGGTGGGGGGCCTGGTTGCCCAATGTCCTGGGTTTGGGCACCGGTATTTTCTTGATCGGGAGGGTGACCTGATGACGACTCCCCAAGCGGTGCAAGCCCTGTTTGATCGGATTGCGCCGGTCTACGATGACCTCAACGATCGCCTGAGTTTTGGCCTCCATCGGGTTTGGAAAAAAATGGCGATCGCCTGGGTGAATCCCCAGCCCCAGGGGCAATACCTCGATCTGTGCTGCGGCAGTGGCGATGTGGCCCTGGGGCTGGGGATTCACCCAGGC
>DMPD01000166.1 GCA_003456125.1 Cyanobacteria bacterium UBA8156
ATCAAGCAGGCGACTGCTATAATTAAAATGACTATACCGCGGGTTTGACCAAAGAAAACCTACGTCGGTATAGGGTTCTGCCCCCACTCCAGTCTTCTCGCGAGATGGGAGAAGGCACCGCAACCTTTCACCCTCCTCCCCCGGAGCAGCGCCCCAAGCCAACCTTTGGTGAAGCTGGTGTGAATGAAGATGCAAACACCTGCAATACACCAAAAAAGTCAAGTATCATCCCATGGTTTGCAACCATTGTCAATAAGCACTTGGGCAAATTTGGGTGGGGACTATCGGCACAATTCCGAGATTTTCCGGCACACTTTTAGAATGTGCCGTGTTTTTTGGGAAAAAGTAGTTTTTCTGTTGTTAGGATTAGGGGAGAATCGCCCCGAAAGCATACAGCTCTGAAGGGCGATCCTTGTCCTTCCGTATTCCATTCAAAAAACAGGAGAACACTATGCGCAAATGGCTCGCGATCGCCACCGCCATGGTCAGCGGAGCGGTAGCAACGGCACCGGTAGCCGCACAAAATGCCTCATTTAGCGGTTCGGCAACGGTGATCAATCCCAGTTTCTTTACCTCCACGGTTTCGGCCGAGCGGGTTGCTCCCCGGGGCACCGACTTTGTGGCTGCCACCAATTTCGTCGTTACCCCGACCTACGGCAACGTACCCGGTACTGGCATTTTTACCACCAGCACCAAATCCGTGAATGTGTTGCAGTTGGGCGCTGCCGGGGCTTTGACCACAGGCCCGTTGACCCCGCCGGCCACCTTTACGGCCGCAGCGGCAGCGGCCCTGAACACGGCTGCTAGCGGTCCTTTGACAGGTGACATCGAAGCGATTACCGCCATCATTCGGGCCGGTGCCGGTGTAGACGGTTTGGAATAGTTCACAGCGACCGGGGTGATCCTTGGCAATCCTGCGGGAAAAATGTCCAGGGTCGAGACCGGAAAGCCAGGGTGTGAACAGCCGAAGTTACAGGCAAAGCTATAGGCAAGGTCAATCGGGGTTGGTGAGATACCCCCAATGCACCCGGAGAGTTGTGGTGTGGGTGTCCTCTGGGGGATTTTTTTGCGATTAGAGATGGGGTGGCAGGTGTCCTGAGCAGGGGACGGCCGGAAAACGGAAGGAAAACCGTATCCGTCCGCCGAATTTCACTTCAAGCTACAGAGAGAGACACTATGCATACCAATCTCAAAGGAATTTGGCGGCGATCGCCCGTATTGTTGGCAGCATTCGGCTTGTGCAGTTCTCTAGCCGGAGGCGCCGTCGCTCAGAACGCCTCTTTCTCGGCGACTTCGACACTGATTACTGGGGGTGCCACCTCCACCGCCGCGGCCAGCGTGACCTTGCCGCCCAACATGTTTTTTGATGGGATACAGAGCTACAACACCGTTTACGGCACCGCGGGTGCCAATCAAGTCATTACCGGTTTGCAGTTGAATCCTGGCACCGCCACCGTGGTGCCGCCCAATGCCACCTTCAGTCGTTCGGCGGCTCAGGCGCTGCGGAATGCCACCACCGGGGGGTTTACGGGAGATTTGGAAGCGGTGAGTGCCATCATTCGGGCAGGGGCTGGGAGCGACGGTTTGGATTAGCCGGGTGAGGCAACGTTTCCAGGGGAGGAGAAGAGAAGCAATGGATTGGCAGCGTAGAACCGCAGTGGTGGTGATGGCCACCGCCGTTTTGGGTTGGGCAAACGCAACGCTGGGGCAAGGTTTAGCCCAGCGGGTGCCCGTAGACCCCGGTCGCATCCCGGAGCAGATTTTGCGGGAAACAACACCGGTAACCCCTCCCACCGAACCCGAGGGCAACGCGAGTCAGCGGGCTTTGGCCAACACGGCACGGCGCTACCCATGGATTGTGAACCCGGGCGATCGCCTCACATTCTCTCCCAGCGAATTTAATCCGGAGCAAGGCGAGAACTACATCAATCTAGACCTCCGGTTTGCCCGCCAAAATCCGAACTTCATGAAATTCACCTACGGGCAGTTTCCGGGGGACGCGCAATTGTATTGGGTATTGCCTGGCAACCGGGTGGTCATCGAAACCCAGGGCTGGCAGGGGGGCATCGTTCACCGGGGGGAAGGTCAAGGCATCACGGTGCAGCGGCGCATCGAGCAGCGGCGCGCCCTCACCGGTGTGCAAACGGTCACCACCCTGCCCGAAAATTTTGCCGAATTGGCTGGCGAGGGGCTTTCGGTGAACGCCATGGCCGCCCGCATTGAGAACCCGCCCGGAATTCCGGCCCCGGCGATCGCCCTACCGGCTCGACCCAGCGCCACGCCGGTCACCCCGGCTGTGGGCAACACCAACAGCCCTACCGGCGGCGTGGTTAATTTCGACCAGGTAGCGGCAACCAACGTGCCGCAAGTATTGCAGGGGTTTCCCACCAACAACTTGCAAGGATTGTTCGAGGGAGTACCTTTGCAGCCGGGACAGAGGGTATCGGAAGCGGCTTTGGCAGCCTACGGCTTGACCTGGGGGCAACCGCTGCCGGAAATCACGCCCCTCTCGGAGTTCACCTCCTTGCCGGGGGTGAAAATTCTGCAACCCGAGGGGTTTGAGAACCAAGATTTTCTCAAGTTGCTCACCGATCCGACTCTGAGTTCCCTGACCAAACAGCGCCACTACTTAAATTCTTTGTTTTGGTCGGCTTTCGAGGCCCGCGCACCGGAAATCACCGACGACATTGCCGCCGTATCCAGTGTGTGGCAGCGGGTGTATGTGAGCCGTCCCCTCAATCAAACGTTGTTGGTGTACGGCGCCGATGCGCCAACCGCCGAATACACCAACCGTTTGGTGAATATCGGTCTTTCGGCCATGGTCAACCTTGAAGCCGGACAGGTGGACGGCTCCCAAAGCGTGAACACCCTTTTGGGGATGCTACTGGGAGGGGTCTTTTTGGCAGTGCAACCGGAGCCCTTGCGCACAGGCGTGCAGGAAGCGCGATCGCAGCAGGAAACCGGGGCGGCTTTTGCCCCCCTCACCACCCAAGTCTCCCCCGACGCCCGACGGGCCATCAACCAACGTCTGAACGACAGTTTGTTTTACAGCAACCTGGTCAGCGGTTTGGAGCAGGTTTCGGGGCGGTTGGCGTTTTCCCAGAGTTTGGCACCCAATCACTCCAGTTTGTTTCAGATTCGCACCGGACTGCACCGTCGAGTGTTGAGCCTGAGCCAACGCGACATTCCCGAACCCACCCCCGGCCCCACCGAAATTGCCGAGGCTCGCACTGCCATTGATAAGTTTCCCCTGACTTTTTTGGGTGCTACCGTACCGGCTAATTTTCCAGAACGCTTGCCCGAGAACCAGTCCGAGGCAGCCCAGGTGGTGGTCACTACCCCAGACGGCCGCGAATTTGTGCAGGAAATGAGCAGCCTGACCACCGTGCCGGTGGGCATCCAACGCTCCATTTTGGCCTTCGACCGGATTGAATTGCGGCGGGTCGATCGCCAGACGGCGAGCTTGGCGGATTTTCGGGGATATGCTTCATTGCCCAGCCTAGAAGCCGCTTGGAACGGCTCCAGCAACGGCTTTCAGTACGGGGTGAATTCTGGGCTGTGGTTCAACACGGCGCCTCAAGGCGCGGGGCCGGTCACCGCCAACACGCAAGGCATGATGGAACCCGGTTTGGGTTTTTTTGCCAACGCCTTGGTGAATTGGCAAAACGTGCAGGTAGACCGCGAGGGCGATCGCATCACGGCCGTCACGACCAATGTGCCCATTTTGCGCCTGGTTTGGAACAGCGCCGCCACCGCCGACAACAACAATTTGGTCTCCTTGGCCCACACCTTTCGGCGCCAGGTGCAGGGCTGGGAATGGGCCCTCACCCCCGGAGCGGCTCTGGTCTTCGATGCGTTGGCATCCCGGGGCATTGCCTTTTTGCAGGGCAATTTGGCCACTTTGGACGGTCTGGAAGTCAACGGCAGCATTGAGTCCGATCGCGAGGTGTTTTGGCGTTTGGAGGGCACCCAACGCCTCAGTCCGGAGTGGGCAGTGGGGGGCTATGTGCAAAATTTCCGGGATGTTGTGCAAGGTGTGGATACCCGCACGGTAGGGAGCGGCTATGGGTTGACGGTGCGCTACACCTTGCCCCAAAGCCGGATCGGTTTGGAATCCCAGGTGGGCATCGCCGAAGATAGTGTCGAAGCCCGCTTTCGCGGTTCCCTGCGGTTTTGACCGGAATTACATTTTCTCCAGTACCGAAATTCCCAGCAACTGCAAACCCTGGCGCAACACCTTGGCGGTGAGATCGCACAGACTCAACCGAGAAGCGCGTTCCGGTTCAGGAGCCGCCAACACCGGCAGGCGATCGTAAAACTGGTTGAACTTCTGGCTCAGTTCAAACAGGTATTGGCACAGCCGATTGGGGTACAAATCGGTGGCGACGGCCATCAACACCTCCGGCAACTGCACCAAGTGTTTGCCTAAAGCGATCTCTGTTTCGTCGGTGAGGGTCAAGGGACGATCGACTCCTTGGTCAAAGTCCACATTCCCTTTGCGGCCGATGCCCTGAACCCGGACATAGGCATACAGCAGATAGGGGGCCGTATTCCCCTGCAACGACAGCATCTTGTCATAGCTAAACACGTAGTTGCTGGTGCGGTTTTGCGAGAGGTCGGCGTATTTGACGGCACCCATGGCAATGGTGCGCACCACCTCCGCCGGCACCGGTTGCCCCGGATTGCGGCTTTGCCAGTCGGCCGCGGCCCGGGCGATCGCCTCATCCAGCAGACTTTGCAGGGATACCGTATCCCCCGAACGGGTACGAAACTTCTTGCCGTCTTCCCCCAACACCAAACCAAAGGGCACGTGCACCGCCTCGACGGTGGGGGGCAACCATCCGGCCCGCTGCGCCACCTGAAACACCGCGGCAAAATGATCCGCTTGGCCAGCATCGGTCACATAGATCAGACGTTGGGCTTGATCCTGGGTCACCCGATACCGCACCGCCGCCAAGTCGGTGGTGGCATAATTGTAGCCGCCGTCCGACTTTTGCACAATCAACGGCAACGGCTGCCCCTCTTTGTTCCGAAAACCTTCCAAAAAGACACATTGAGCCCCTTGGTCTTCCTGCAGCAACCCCAGGGCCGCCAAATCCTGCACCACATCCCCAAGGTAAGGATTGTAGAAAGATTCCCCCCGTTCGGTGAGGTGTACCCCCAACCGGTCGTAAATTTGCTGAAATTCGCGGCGGGATTGTTCGCACAGCAATTGCCAGGCCTGGCGGGCTCTGGGTTCCCCACTCTGCAAATCCACGACCGCCAACCGGGAAGCCTCTCGAAAAGCCCCATCCTCGTCAAAGCGGGCTTTGGCGGCCCGGTACAACGCCACCAAATCCCCCAAAGCCAAAGCATCGGCCGTCGCCAGGGCCGCCGGATGGGCGGTTTTGAGGTGGGTAATCAACATCCCAAATTGGGTGCCCCAGTCCCCCACATGGTTCAGCCGCAGGACATCGTGGCCCCAAAAGGACAGCACCCGGGCCAAACAATCCCCCAAAATGGTCGATCGCAGATGCCCCACGTGCATTTCTTTGGCAATGTTGGGGCTGGAGAAATCCAGGATGATTTTCTGGGGATGGGTCACCGGGGGAATCCCCAGGCGATCGCCCCGTTGCATGGTTTGCAGGCGTTGGGCCAAAAATTCCGACTTGAGGCGAAAATTGAGAAAGCCGGGGCCGTCGATGGTGGGAGGCTCGCAAAAATCCGTGACCTCAAGGGCCGCCACCAGCGCCGTTGCGACATCGCGGGGTTTTTGGCCCAGGGCTTTGGCTAGGGTCAGGGGCCCGTTGCACTGGTAATCGCCAAAGCGGGTATCCTTCGCCGGGGTGACGGTTTGCCCCAAACCTTGACCAACGTCCCCAAAGGCTTTTTCGCCAGCGGCTTGGAGTCGGGATGTTAATTCTTGTAACAGGGATGGGGCGATTGCGGTCATTTCTTTTTGCGCCGAGAGTTGTTAGGATAACCTAGCCGGTAAACGCCAACAAAGCCGCCGTGATCGTACTGCATTTGCTCCACCCGATTGATGCTACCCCGGTACAAACTTGGCGGTTTGCTTCGGGCACCCTGATTCGCGTTGGGCGCTCCAGTACCAACGATGTGGTGTTGCTGAGTTCGGTGGTGTCCCGCCATCATTTGGAATTTTGTCGCGTGCCCACCCACTGGGAAGTGGTGAGTTTAGGGGCCAACGGCACCTACCTCGATGGGCAACAGGTGGAGCGGGCCAAGGTGGTGGATGGTTCCGTCATTCGTCTGGCTTCAACGGGCCCCAAATTGCAAGTGCAAATGGATTTGGAAGAACGGCTGCCTATCGATCCCGAAGAGTTGGAGCGGCGGCGGCGGGAATCGGCCCAAGTTCGGGTGGAGGCGGAGCTGACCCCCCGCAAAGAACGCTCTACGTTGATGACCCCTTCCTAAGTTTTCCTAATTTTTCATAATTATTTATCATTGCTTGTCTGTAATTTCTGTAATTGCCAAGAACCAAGAACAGGCAACCCATTTTTTTAGAGATTATCCTGTGTCAGAACTGGTGTTGCAGGGGGTGGGCAAGGAAATTGCCGATCGCTCCGTATTGCAGGACATTTCGTTAACGGCGGCCGCGGGGGAGTTGTTGGTGTTGGTGGGCCCCTCCGGCAGCGGCAAAAGCACGCTGTTGCGGGCGATCGCCGGTTTGACGACATTGCACCGGGGGGAAATCTGGCTGGGCGATCGCCGCATCGATGGCTTGCCCCCCAAGGACCGCGATATCGCCATGGTGTTTCAGAGTTATGCGCTGTATCCCCACCTGAGCGTGGCGGACAACATTGCCTTTGGCTTGCGGCGGCGGCGGTTGCCCGGCTGGCGACGCTGGGACGTGTTTTCGCAGTCAAGCCGTCAGGAAAGGGGGGCCATGAACCAACGGGTACGGGAAGTAGCCGATCTGTTGCAACTGACCCCGTTGTTGCACCGGAAACCGGGGCAGTTGTCGGGGGGGCAACAACAACGGGTGGCCCTGGGCCGGGCGATCGCCCGCAACCCCCAATTGTTTCTGTGGGATGAACCCCTTTCCAATTTGGATGCCCAATTGCGGCAGGAAACCCGCAGCCAACTGGTACGGCTGCAACGGGAAGTGGGGGTTACCACCCTCTACGTCACCCACGATCGCACCG
>DMPD01000263.1 GCA_003456125.1 Cyanobacteria bacterium UBA8156
GGCGATCGCCAGTCCCAAACCCGCCCCCTCATAGCGGCGCTTGGTGGAGGAATCCAATTGCACAAACGGTTCAAACAACATCTCCAGGCGATCGCTCGGAATGCCAATCCCTTGATCGACAATCGCAAATTGCACCGTGGCCCCATGGCGCTCGACCGTGAGGCGAATTTCCCCTTGTTGCGAAAATTTATAGGCGTTTTGCAACAGGTGTTTGAGGATGGTGCTGAGTTTTTGCAGATCGGAAACGATGGCTCCCGGGTTGTCCCGGCACTCAATGCACAGGGATCGCGGCTCTGTCTGCCCCAGGTACCGCTGGCCGATTTGGGTGACCAAGGTACACACGTCAAATTCTTCCCAAAAAAGCTGGGTGTTGTCCGATTCCAATCGACACATGACCAAGATGTCGTCAATTAAAGCCAGTTGCCGCTGGCCAGCGGCCCGAATTTTGGCGACATCGGCCAAAACCGGGACAAAACCCCACTCTGCCGCTTCATCACTGAGCAGATCGCAATAGCCGATGATGGCATTGAGGGGGGTACGCAGCTCATGGCTCATGTTCGATAAGAAAGCGTTGCGGGCCCGGTTGGCTTTTTCCGCCGTTTCTTTGGCCCGCTGCAGTTCCAAAGCCCCCCGCTTTTGGGCGGTGATGTCCTGAAATACCAGCACCAATACCGATTCGGCCCCCAAAACCAACGGCGAAAGGGACAGATTTAACCACCGCCCCTCCTCGCTGTGCCACTGCCGGATGTACACCTCACAGGTGCTGTCCCCATCCCCCCAACTCCCTTGGAACCGGCGCTTGCTCTCGGCATCCAACAAAAATTCCCCAAAGGAATGCCCCACCAGTTCGGCGGGGACGGCATCCAAAATGTCACCGGCCGCTAGGTTGGCATAGGCAATGCCCCGATCTTCGCTGCGACACAACACCAACCCCACCGGGATGGACTCGGCGATCGCCCGGAACAAAACCTCGTGGCGATCGGCTTCCTGACCCCGCGCAAACATCAGATCGCCGATGGTGTCGCTGTGGGAAATCACGGTTTCCAACACCATTTCCAAATCCGTTTTCTGCTGGCGCAGGGAGGTGACCAGCGCCCGCAAGACTTTTTCGGACGATCGCAAGGCCGATTCAATTTTTCGCCGCTCGACCACCTCGGCTTCCAGCTTACGGTTCAGCGCCAATACCTGGTTTTCCACGGCATCGGAATGAACTGTGTTGGTCTCCAACAACAACTCCAGATCTTGCTTTTCGCTCTCTAAGACCCGCACCCGCTGCTGCAATCGCTCGATTTCGAGCAGAGCTTGGGGCAGTGTCCAATCTTGTGCCATGGCTTCCGCCCAACTCCCTATTTAAGGAAACCGCTTGGATTTCTCCCTCTCGGCGATCGCTGTTCGTGGTTTGGACGATCGGTGTCCGCACGCTAGGTGATGACGGTCGGCCGCTCCATCTCTGTATAGTGACGGATTTGGGCCACCTCCTCGGCGATCGCCACCAATGGCGCTAAAACGGTACCGACCTCTAGGTTCTGGCGCTGGGCATCCGGTTCGTAGGCTTCGAGGTACAGCCGCAGGGTGGCTCCTTGGGTGCCCGTCCCCGACAACCGCAACACCAACCGAGAACCGCTGACCAGCCCGATCCGTAGCCCCTGCCCCGCGCTGCAACTGCCGTCCACGGGATCGGTGTAGGCAAAATCGTCGGCGTAGGCCACTTCTTCGGCCCCAAACCGTTGACCGGGCAACCCCGCCAATCGCTGGCGCAATCCATCCATCAAAGACTCGGCGCGATCGCTCTTGACCCCTTCGTAGTCGTGGCGGGCGTAGTAGTGGCGACCGTAGGTGCGCCAGTGTTCCTGCACAATATCCGCCACCGATTGCCGCCGGGCTGCCAAGATGTTTAACCAAAACAGCACCGCCCACAACCCGTCCTTTTCCCGGATGTGGTTCGAGCCGGTGCCAAAACTCTCTTCGCCGCACAGGGTCACCCGCCCCGCATCCAGCAAATTCCCGAAGAATTTCCAGCCGGTGGGGGTTTCGTATAGGTCAATCCCCAAACCCTGGGCGACGCGATCGGCGGCTTGACTGGTGGGCATCGAGCGCGCAATCCCCGCCAGTCCTGCCCGGTAGGCCGGCACATACCGATGGTTGGCCGCCAATACCGCCAAACTGTCGCTGGGGGTCACGAAAAAGTTGCGCCCCAAAATCATGTTGCGATCGCCGTCGCCATCGGAAGCAGCCCCAAAATCCGGGGCATTTTCCCCAAACAACCGCTCTACCAACTCATGGGCATAGGTCAGGTTGGGATCGGGGTGCCCCCCGCCAAAATTCTCTAGGGGCACCGCATGGATAGCCGTGCCGGCCGGTGCCCCCAGCATGTCCTCAAACAACCGCCGGGCGTAGGGGCCCGTCACCGCATGCATCGCATCGACACAAAACCGGAAATCGCCCTGGAGCAAGTCCCGGATCGCATCAAAATCAAAGAGCGTGGTCATCAGTTGGGCATAGTCGTCCGTGGCATCCACCACTTCCACCACCAGGGGCCCTAATTTGGTGACCCCTACGCGCTCCAGGTCGATCGGGGCATCCTCCGCCCAAATCCGATAGACCGAAATTTCCTGGGTGCGGGCATAGATAGCCGCGGTGACGGACTCGGGGGCCGGCCCCCCATTGGCCACGTTATACTTAATGCCAAAATCGCCGCTGGGCCCCCCCGGATTGTGGCTGGCGGACAACACAATGCCGCCGCTGGCCCCATACTTGCGAATCAAACAGGAGACCGCCGGGGTGGACAAAATTCCCCCCTGTCCCACCAACACGCGCCCGTAACCAGCGGCTGCCGCCATCCGCAAGACCGTTTGAATGGCCGCCCGGTTGTGGTACCGTCCGTCGCCCCCTACCACCAAGGTGGTGCCTTTGGGGTCTGGCGCGCTGTCAAAAACACTGCCAGAAACACTGCCAGAAACACTGCCAGAAACACTGCCAGAAACACTGTCAAAAATAGACTGGACGAAGTTTTCGAGGTAGTGGGGTTGCTGAAAGACGGTGACCGGTTTGCGCAAACCCGAGGTGCCGGGCTTTTGACCGGCGTGGGGCTGGGTGGCGATTTCGACGATGCTCACCTCAACCCCCCGCGATCGCCGGCACAATGCTCACTTCGTCCCCGTCTTGGAGCGTCGTTTCGGCACCGTCGAGAAATCGGATGTCCTCGCTGTTGACATAAAAGTTTACAAATCGCCGCAGGTTCCCGGCATCGTCGCAAATGCGGGCTTTGAATCCAGGATAGTTGCTCTCCAGCGAGTCAATCATTTCCCGTACCGATTGCCCTTCGCATTCGATCGTGGGCTGGCTGCGGGTTAATTGTTGCAAAGCCGGCGGAATCAGTACTTTTACAGCCATGGCGCGTTACGGTCGTGACGGTAGAACGGTGAACGGGTTGCGCTCGTCCAACTCCGGTGAGACGCACCCGCCCCCATTGTGCCACGATTAAGGCTTACTTTTTGGCTAAGTTGCTGGCCACGGCGGCGACCACGATGCCCCCCAACAACAGCACGGCCCAGTAGCGCCGCACCATCCAAAACAGACCGCTCAGAAAGTAATCCACTTCCCGAATCAGCCAGCGGCCGACCACCAAGACGCCAATCAGCGTTGCAAGTCCCAACAATACCGGCATTGCGCTTTTCATGGTGCTTTTGCTTTGGTTTGCTATGTATCTTAGCCTAAAATTTGTTGGGGGAGCGATCGCTAGCTGTCGGGATGTTGGTGCCGAGCGTACAAAAATTCCAAAATGCGGTTCCGCAATTCGTAGTATACGGGGTCTTCCATGATTTGGGTGCGATCCCGGGGCCGCCGAAACGGAATATCGACAATCTCGCCGATGGTGGCGGCGGGCCCGTTGGTCATCATCACCAGGCGATCGGCCAAAAACAAGGCTTCGTCGATGTCGTGGGTGATCATCAACACGGTGCAGCGGTTTTCGTTCCAAATCTGCAACAGTTCTTCTTGCAGCTCTTCTTTGGTGATGGCATCCAAGGCGCCAAAGGGTTCGTCCAAAATTAGGACTTGGGGCCGGATGGCCAAGGCCCGGGCGATCGAGACCCGTTGCCGCATCCCCCCCGAAATTTGAGGCGGTTTTTTGTCCATGGCTTCGGCCAGACCGACCATGGCTAAATGATGGCGCACCATTTCATCCCGTTCGGCTTTGGAGCGCTGACCGTAGACTTCATCCACCGCCAAAGCTACGTTTTCGTACACTGTTAGCCAAGGCAACAGGGCATAGTTTTGAAATACCACCATGCGATCGGGCCCTGGTTTGGTGACGGGCCGACCATGGACTTGCACTTCCCCAGCGGTGGGTTTAGTAAACCCCGAAACCATGTTCAGCAAGGTGGATTTGCCGCAGCC
>DMPD01000271.1:0-129 GCA_003456125.1 Cyanobacteria bacterium UBA8156
CACCCACCCCAGCCCCGCTCCTACCACTCGGCTGCTACCAAAAACCCAAGTTGTATAAATTCCACAGGAGTTTTGCAACGGAAGAAATCAAGCAGGAACTCACCGCAAAACCCCAATTAAACCCCAATT
>DMPD01000271.1:459-4819 GCA_003456125.1 Cyanobacteria bacterium UBA8156
CCCAATTAAACCCCAATTAAACCCCAATTAAACGGAGCGCAAATCCAGAATCCCAATAAATAAAAAATCCCTTCGGTAACGTGACCGCCACACCCCTCGCTCCACCCCCTGCCCAAACCCTCTTTACCAAAGTTCGTAGCAGCAGCCGGCGATTTCGTTGTACTTCACTGGTCAAGGCTCACGTTTTGCGCCTACCTCTTTCGAGAGCAGTTGCCTTTTCGGGGATGTCCATCGCTCGGGGGGATTGAGCGAATGGTTCATACATTACACAAAAGTTTTCCATTTGGCAAGGGGGGACTCAGCCCGCCGCCTCATAGGCTTCCACAATGCGCTGCACCAGCGGGTGTCGCACCACATCCCCCTGGTCAAAATACACAAACGCCACCCCCGGCACCCCTTGCAAAATATCTGCCACCGACAGCAGCCCCGACTGGCGCGGATTGGGCAAATCCACCTGGGTCACATCGCCGGTCACCACCATCCGGGAGCCCAGCCCCAAACGGGTGAGGATCATTTTCATTTGGGAAGGGGTGGTATTCTGGGCTTCATCCACAATTACAAAAGCCCGCTCTAGGGTCCGGCCCCGCATGTAGGCCAACGGGGCAATTTCGAGGGTACCCCGTTCCAGCATCTGGGGAATTTTATCGGGATCGATCGCCCGGTGGAGGGCATCATAAAGCGGCCGCAAATAGGGATCGATTTTTTGTTGGAGGTCACCGGGCAGAAACCCCAACCGTTCCCCCGCCTCCACCGCCGGCCGTGTCAACACCAGGCGATCGACCAACCGTTGTTGGAGGGCCCGCACCGCCGCCATCGCCGCTAGATAGGTTTTGCCGGTACCGGCCGGGCCAATGCCAAAGGTCAGGTCATGGGTTTCCATGGCTTCCACATAGCGCTGTTGGTTCAGCGTCCGGGATTGAACGGGGCTCCCGCGGCGATCGCGGGTCAGCATGGGGCGTTCTTGCCAGGCCTGCACCCGATTTTCCTGCACCGCCTGCCACGCCGCCCGGATATCTGCCTCCGAGAGGGGGCGATCGTCCTGCCAAAACGGCCGCAAAGCCGCCACCAACTGCAGGGCCGGCGCCGCTTGGGGGCCCACCACCTGCAGCTCCGTCCCCCGCAACCGCCATTGGCAACCGGTCAAAGTTTGCACCAGTGCCAAATGGGCTTCTTGAGGGCCAGCGAAACACATGGCCGCCGCCCCATGGGGAAACGCAAACGTCCGGGTTTCGGTCATGCCGGTTCCGGCCGCACCAGATGCTCCAGACCGGAAATCACCCGGGCCCGCTGGATTTCATCCCCCAACCGCAACTTGTACAACACCCCATCATCCTGGGTGACATAGCCAAAGGCTGCATAATTGCCATCCATCAGGTTTAGTCCTGCCGGCGTGAGGTCCGATTCAAACAGATAGACAAAGAACTGAGAAGAAGCGCCGTTGGGCTCGTCCGCTGGGCGGGCCATGGCCAGGGTACCGTAAACCGAAAAGGGCAGAGCCGGGACAAATTCCGAGCCCCAGAGTTCATCGGTCAGGGGTTTTTCGTAGACCGGGGGTTTGCCATCGGTGAGACGAATTTCCAGGGGAATGGAGCGCCGTTGACCGTTTTCCTCAACGTAGCCCACTTCGGGGCCGGGGGGGTCTCCTGCCTGCAGGTAATAGTTTTCGTCGGCGCGGCTGAAGGTGGTGCCATCGTAAAACCCCCGCGCCACCAAATCCACAAACTGGCCGCCGGTGAGCGGTGCGCTGTAGCCGTCCACGGTCACCACCACCGTTCCCTTGTTGGTGGTCAGTTCCACCAGGGCCCGCCCTTTGAGCTGGGGCAGGTGCTGGTATTTCGTCGGAATTTCATAGGGAAATCCTTTGACCATCAGGGCTTCCAGTTCGCCGACCGTGACCAGGGCCTGCTCCGTGAGGGGTTTGATGGGATCTCGCTTCTTGTGGTCGATCGCCTCGCGCAGGGGGGCCAACTCCGTTGCCAGCTGGGTCAAGAGGGTGGTGGCCGCCGGCACGGCATCGGGACGCACATCGTCGAGGAGGGGGGTCTGGGCCGCCACCAGGTTTTGCAATCCTTCGACATCTTTGTGGAGGGCTCCCCACCGTTTCAGGTTGGCCTGGCGGGGCATCCCTTCCAAACGGTGTTGGAGGTCACGGGCTTCGGGGCTGGCAATGGGTAGGGCATTGCGCAACAGGGTTGCCGCATCTTTGATGGCGCTTTTCGCCGGCAACGCGGTGGCAGAGGGAGTTCCCCAGCCCCACACCCCGATACTTACGATCAACGCCCACACCACCGTCTGCCACATAGGTTACGCCACAAGTTTGTTCCATGCTAGGGGGTAGTCGGAGCGACCGTCAACCGTTTGGGCTTTACAGGAGAATTTTCGGCGGCACCAACAAGAACAAAAATGCTTCTCCTACCGGCGAAACCGTGCGGGGTATCGTCAGACCCAACACCCCGGCTTTTTTGAGGGCGATCGCATCGCGGCAGCCCCCCCAGAGCAAAATTTCTGCCCAGTTGCTGAGTTCCGGCTCGTGGCCCACCATGCCCACCGCCGCCACGGTCGGGTTTTCGCTTTGCCAGACCAACAGACGGGCCAACCAGGTTTCAAAAGGGGTGTCCGGGGCCAATTCGGGCCAGGTTTCGATGGGCAAACGGTAGACGGCGGTCAAAATTTCGGCGGTTTGCTGGGCCCGTACCAACGGACTGCTCACCAGGGCATCCAACCCCAACCCCAATTCTCGCAGCCGTTTGACCACCCGTTCCGTCTTGTGACGACCCTCCGGGGTCAGGGGGCGATCGCCATCGGGGGTGTGTTCGCTGCGTTCGACCGCGAGGCCGTGGCGAATGAAATACAGGTTAAAGGTCATGGGGATAGGCCGGTAAGCCGTCGATGCTCTGCTGATTTTTCTGTTGGCGGTAGGCGGCCAGGCCTGCTGCGCCTTTCTGTTCGGCCCACTCCTGCCAACGGGTGCGCGGGCCCACCCACTCGTAATGGGGCACCCCGTAACCGCAGGAAGTCTGGGCTTCGAGCAAATCCGCCCGCACGATTTGGCGGGTGCCGGGTAGGACTGGGAACGGTGCAGCCAAGGATTCCCAATCGGAATCGGCGGGGCGCACCACCCGGGCCCGGCCGTACAGCCGGAGGATGGTGGGTTCCGAGCCAAAGCTGCAAAACATGACCGTCAAGCGGCCGTTTTCGTTCACATGGGCCGCCGTCTCGTTGCCGCTGCCGGTTAAATCCAGGTAGGCAAACGCGCGATCGCCCAGACAGCGAAACGTATCCACACCTTTGGGGGAGAGGTTGACCCGGCCTTGGTGGGGGGCCGTCGCCACAAAGAAGACGTGTTGCGCCGCAATGAAGGACTGGAGGGCGGGGGTGAGGGTGGGATAGAACTTGGCCATGGGTTTATTCCAGACGCAGCCGCACAGAATCGCCGTGGGAGGGCAACCCTTCGGCCTCCGTGAGGGCGGCGATCGCCTCGGCTACCTCCGCCAACGCTTCGCGATTGTATTCCACCAAGCTGGAGTTTTTGAGGAAGGTTTCCACCCCCAACGAAGAGGCAAACCGGGCGGCCCCGCAGGTGGGCAACGTGTGGTTGGGCCCCGCCAAATAGTCTCCCACGGCTTCGGGGGTATAGTGCCCCAAAAAGATGGCGCCGGCATGGCGCACCTTGTCCACCCAGTCCCAGGGGTTGGCGATTTCCAATTCCAGGTGCTCGGGGGCCAGCAAATTGACCAACTCAAAGGCCGTGGGCAGGTCATCCACAACCATCGCCAAACTGTTGTTGCCGATGGCCTTTTCGGTGAGGACTTGGCGGGGATGGTTCACCAATTGCCGTTGCACCGCTTGGGCCGTATCGATCGCCAGCTTGGCATCGGGGGTAATCAACACCGCGGCGGCCATGGGGTCGTGCTCCGCCTGGGCCAACAAATCGGCGGCAATAAATTCGGGATGGGCCGTGCAATCGGCCACCACCGCCACCTCCGAGGGCCCGGCCAAAGAATCAATGCCCACCCGACCGTAGACCCGTTTTTTGGCGAGGGTAACGTAAATGTTGCCGGGGCCGGTGATGACATCCACCGCGGGCAGGGTTTCGGTGCCAAAGGCCAACGCCGCGATCGCCTGCGCTCCCCCCACCCGGTAAATTTCATCGACGCCGGCGATTTGGGCCGCCACCAACAGGGCGGGGTGAACGGTTTTGTCGGCACCGGGGGGAGTCACCATCACGATGCGGGGCACCCCGGCCACCACCGCCGGCACCACGTTCATCAACACCGTGCTGGGGTAGAGGGCCCGCCCCCCCGGCACATACACTCCCGCCCGATTGGCCGGCGTATACCGTTTGCCCAGAGATCGTAAG
>DMPD01000268.1 GCA_003456125.1 Cyanobacteria bacterium UBA8156
CGTAGGGGCACCGCCCCCGTCCTGGGTTTTCAGCAGGATCGACGTTTCCCGGGGGGGCACCCTACGCGAACTCGGGACGGCCTTGGGCCATGAAATGCCGTTGGGAGCTGAGTTCCGGTTCACCGGGCTGGGGTTGCTTTTGGCGGTAGGTGCCGTCCGGTTGCAGCTCCCAGGCTTGGCGGTTGTCCGCCAGCATAATCTCCAGCATTTGCTTCAGTTCTTGCACCAGGGCCGGGTCGGTCACGGGGGTCACCACTTCCACGCGGCTATCGAGGTTGCGGGGCATCCAGTCCGCGCTGCCGATGTACACTTCTTCTTGACCGCCGTTGCCGAACAAGAAGATGCGGGAGTGCTCCAGGAACCGGCCGATGATGCTGATCACGCGAATGGTTTCGCTGAGACTGGGCAACCCGGGTTTGAGGGTGCACACGCCCCGCACGATCGCATCGATGTGCACCCCGGCTTGGGAGGCTTCGTAGAGTTGGGCAATGATTTCCGGATCCACCAGGGAGTTCATTTTTACCGCGATGTAGGAGGGGTAGCCGTTCCGTTGGTGTTGGATCTCCCGTTGAATCAATTCCACGAACCGATCCCGCATGCTGAGGGGGGCCACCAGCAACTGGCGGTAGTGTTTTTGGCGGAGGTAGCCGGTGAGGTTGTTGAACAAATCGGTGAGGTCGGCCCCCAGTTCTTCGCGACAACTGAACAGCCCCAGATCGCTGTAGAACCGCGCGGTTTTGGGGTTGTAGTTGCCGGTACCGATGTGGACGTAACGCACCAGGCGATCGCCTTCGCGGCGCACCACCAGGGCGGTTTTGGTGTGGGTTTTGAGCTGTACCGGCCCGTACACCACGTGGACTCCGGCATTCTCTAGTTGATGGGCCCAATAGATATTGTTGGCTTCATCAAAGCGGGCTTTGAGTTCAATCAGCACCGCCACCTGCTTGCCGTTTTCGGCGGCCCGGATCAGGGCCTGCACAATGGGGGAATCACCGGAGGTGCGGTAGAGGGTTTGTTTGATGGCGATGGTGTCGGGGTCGGCGGCGGCCTCTTCGATGAACCGTTGCACCGTGGTGGTAAAAGACTGATAGGGGTGATGTACCAGAAAATCCCCCTGCTGCATCACCTCAAAAATGCTGGTTTCTGGATCCTTGAGACGGGGATGGCTCACGGATTTCCAGGGGGGATCCCGCAGCTCCCACACCGGCAAAAAAGCAAGCGCCATGAGATCCCCGAGATTCATCAGACCTTCGATGTCGTAGACATCCTCTTCCGCGATGCGCAACCGTTGAATCAGGGTAGTGCGCACTTCGGGGGGGGTATCCGCAGCGATCTCCAGGCGTACCACCTTGCCAAACCGTTGCCGACTCAGTCCTTCCTTCATCACGGCAATCAGGTCATCCGCTTCGTCTTCGACAATGTCCAATTCGGCATCGCGGGTGATTCGGAAGGGATAGCACTCCTCGATTTCCATCCCCGGAAACAACAGATGAAGGTTGTGGGCGATGGTTTGTTCGAGGGGGACAAAAGTGTGGGGGGGGGCACCGGGTACCGGTACAAATCGGGGAAGAATCCGCGGCACCTTCACCCGGGCAAAGTGCACTTGGCGATCGCCTTGGTCCCTCAGGATCACCGCCAGATTCAAGCTGAGGTTGGAAATGTACGGAAAGGGGTGGCCCGGATCGGCTTTGTCGGTGGGTTCAAAACCGAGGGGGGTCAACACCGGAAACAATTTGCGGTCGAATTCCTGCTGCAGGGTTTCCTTCTGCGCTTCACTGAGTTGGCTGTAGTCCAACAGGGAAATGCCGGCGGCGGCGAGGGCCGGCCGCAGGGTCTGTTCAAAAAAGGTCTGCTGCTGGGCGACCAAGGGCAAGACCGCTTGGCGGATGGCGGCAAATTGGGCGTGGGGGGTCAGCCCATCGTCGCTGAGGCGGGGGGGAGCCTCCGGATTCTGGCTGTAGGTGGACATTTCTTTTTGGATGCCGGCCACCCGCACCATGAAAAATTCATCCAGGTTGGTGCTAAAAATGGCCGTAAATTTAACCCGTTCCAGGAGGGGGGTACGTTCATCCATTCCTTCCCGCAACACCCGCTGATTGAATTCCAACCAACTCAGTTCCCGATTAAAGAAATTCTGCGGCTGAGATGTCCAAGCCTTGTCCGCGCTGCTGGCCATACTGCGGTTTTGAGAGGGCGATCGCATTGTACGGCGAAACCGTAACCCAGACCGCTATGCTGGACGGGGCGGGAGAGGGTTGGAGCGTGTTGCCGGAACTGGTAATTCAGACCAATGCGCCGGGGGAGTTGTCCACCTGGGTGTATCCGGTGTTGCGGGAAGTAGCAGCCCAGGGTCTGGCGGTGCGGATTTCGGTGTTGTTGCAACCCTGTGCCCATGCCGGCGGGGAGGAAGCAACTTTGGCCCGATCGCTGCCGGGGGTAGGGCGGGTGTTGCCGGCGGCGGCGTTTTGGCCGGCTTTGCTGCGACGCAAATTTCCAGAGGGATGGGATTGGGGGCCGCGGGGGGTCGTGGTGTTTTTGG
>DMPD01000094.1 GCA_003456125.1 Cyanobacteria bacterium UBA8156
TTCCGATCTCGCTCCATAGGCAAAAATCTTGAACGTTGAGCCCGGTTGGCGGCGGGCTTGGGTGGCCCGATCGAATTGACTTTGGGTGTAGTCGGCTCCCCCCACCAAGGCCAAAATCTGACCTTTGTCCCCCACCACGGCGATCGCCCCTTGGCTGATGTCGGCGGCGGTTCCCTCCCGGGCCAGGGTTTGTTGCAGGGCTTGGGTGGCCGCTTTTTGGAGCGATAGGTTCAAACCGGTTTCGACGATGAGCCCCCCTTCTTCCGCCAGCAGCTCCTCCAGGGCATAGAGTTCATCCAGTACCCGACCGTAAAAATAGGGGGCGATCGACCCTTGGAGATCGGTGCGGGCCCGTTCGTTCAGTTGCAGAATGGAGCGGCGGGCCCGTTCCCCTTCGGCGGCGGACACCATTCCCAATTCCACCATCCGGTTCAACACCCGGTTGCGGTATTCCAGGTTCAGGGTTTTGTTGCGAAACGGATTCAAGCGGTTGGGGGCCGGCAATGCCCCCACCAACGCCGCCGCCTCGGACAACGTGAGGTCGCGGGCCGGTTTGCCGAAGTACAACAACGCCCCATCCTGAAACCCATAGGCACCGTTGCCCAGGTACACCCGGTTCAGGTAATGCCGCAAAATATCATCTTTGGAGTAGGTCAAAGAGAGCTTGATGGCAGCGGCCATTTCCCGCCACTTGCGGCCGGCGGTGTCGCCGGTACCCACATAACTACGCCCCAGCAAATTGCGGGCCAATTGTTGGGTGATGGTGCTGCCCCCTTCCCGCAATTCGCCGCTGCGGACGTTGGTGACGATCGCCCGCAGGGTGCCCAGGGGGTCTACCCCCGGATGCCAGTAAAACCACCGATCCTCCGAGGCCATCACCGCTTTGGGCAACCACGGCCCAAAATCCTCCAGACGGTTCAACTCGGTGCGGGGGGGGCGATCGCCCGGGCCAATTTCCGTGCCGTCGGCGGCCAAGACCCGAATGGGCCCCGCTTCCCCTACGGGCAACGGCCGCACCGCTGGCACCCGCGATACCTCCCAGGCGATCGCGGCGATGATCAAACCCAGCACCCCGCCCGTCATCCAGGCGGCAATCTGCAATGCTTGGAGGGGCCAGGGCGGGGGCGCCAAAAACCGCAGCGTGGCCGCATACTGTTTGTCGGGCGGAGCCAACGACACCCGATCGCCATGGCGGAGGGGGGTTTCCAAAATTTTGCGCCCCCGTTTGTACATTTTATTGGTGGAGTTTTCATCCCGCAACCGGCCGCGCCGTCCCTTCCATTCCAGGGTGGCGTGGTGCCCGCTGATCAACGGGGAGTCGATGACAATATCGCAGCCGGGATCGCGACCAAGGCTGAGGCGGGGTTTGAGCAAGGGGTAGGCTTTCACCCAATCGCCGCACCGCACTTCCAACACCGGCGGCTGGTGACCCGGTTTCAACTGCAAAAATACGGCGGTCGCTTTGCCCGAACTGGCTTTGCCCACGGCACTCAGGGCCTGGGTGAGTTGCACAATGGGGTTGGTCTTGCCTTGGCTCATGGGTTCCAAGGGACGATGGTTTTTAGGATCAGGTTCCGCCCGGCTGCCAACTGAAATTGGGGCTCCGTTTCCCGTTCGATGGGGTTGGCCCCCTGAGGCTCCGCCTCGGGCACCGCCGGTACCCATACGGGGCGATCGCCCGGCTCCATCAATACCCAACTGCCAAACGGAACCGCCAAAACCGCCGTACCGGTTTCGACCCGCACCGCATAGAAATGTACCGGCAATCCCCCAGCGGGAACATCGACCAGGCGAGGCACCGCATACACCGTGCTGCCGGCGGTGACTTCACCAAGGGGTTCCATCAGCAGAAATCGGGCCTCTTGGGCGCGGTCGGGGGGGCCTTCGGCATCGATCGCCACCAAATTCAAATCCTCCATCAAGACCGCTGCCACTGTGGTCAATGGGGGAGGACTGGGCGGAGGCATTGGGGGAGGATTCGGCTCTGGGGACGACTTAGGCACAGGTACCGAGGAAGGCTTCGAAGGGGGTGCAGGGACGGATGGTTTGGGTGGGTTTTGAACCCAGCGGCGGGCCGGTTCCCCATAAACCACTTCTTTGCCCACTTGTGCCCCCTGCTGCGCCAAGGCCGAGAGGGCCTGTTCGGTGCCGTCTGGCATTTCCGGTTGGGGGGCAAACACCGCCGGCGGGGATTCCGCTGGGGGCGGCTCCACCCGCCGGGTTTGCATTTCTTCCGGCTGTGGTCGATCCAACCATCGCGCCGTACCGTAAAACGCAAGGGCAAAACAACACCCCCCCACCAAACCCAGGGGCAGCCAAAACCACGGGGGCAAATCAAAGGTGGATTTCACCGCAAGGGGCCGCACGTCTCCTCCATTATCCTACAGGTCGCTGCCCCACAAAACCTGTCCCTGTGCCAATGCCACCAACATTTCGGCCATGGCGGCACTTGCCCAAAATCCCTCGGCTGGGCGGTTGCCCCCTACCCGGACATACACCCGATAGGTATCCGGAAAACCGGTGGCGGACAAGTGCAGGCGATCGCCCCCGGCTTCGCAGGTCAGTTCTTCACCGTCTGCCAGTTCTTCGACCATAGCGGCCATGGCGGCTACCAATCCGGGCAAATGCCGGGCCAAATCCTGCAGTTCCCCGGCATCCACCTCAAAGGCCCAAGCCTCCGCCCCAATCAGCCCCCGCCACCCGGCTGGCGTGGCCTCCCAGCCCAACCGCCAGCCCCTACCCTGCC
>DMPD01000096.1 GCA_003456125.1 Cyanobacteria bacterium UBA8156
GAGGCCGAACGGCAACGGGCCATCCAGGCTCAAGCCAAAGCCGAGCGGTTGGCGGCCCGCCTGCAAGCCCTTGGTTTGGACCCCGACGAAGTATGAGCACCACGGCGATCGCCCTTTTGGGGCAATCTCAGGCAGAATTAACCGCTTGGGCGGTGGCCCAGGGGCAACCGGCCTACCGGGGGCAACAACTGCACCAGGGAATTTACCGGCAGCGGGTGCGTTCCCTCGCGGAAATTTCCGTATTGCCCAAAACCTGGCGGGAAACCGCTACGGTTGAGATCGGGCGATCGCAAATGGTTGTGGCGCAGGCGGCCCCCGACGGCACCCACAAATACCTGCTGGCCATGGCCGACGGGGCGATCGTCGAAACCGTGGGCATTCCCGGCCGCGATCGCCTGACGGTGTGCGCTTCCACCCAGGTGGGGTGTCCCATGGGCTGTACGTTTTGCGCCACCGGCAAGGGCGGTTTTGCCCGCAATCTGGCGCTGCACGAGATTTTGGATCAGGTGTTGACCGTGGAAACCGAGATGGGGCAACGGGTCAGCCACTTGGTCTTGATGGGGATGGGAGAACCCCTCCTCAACCTCGAAAACGTGGTGGCGGCAATTCGCTCGTTGCATCGGGATGTGGGGATGTCCCAGCGCAACGTCACCCTATCCACGGTGGGGCTACCGCACAAAATTTTGGCCTTGGCTGCCGAAAAATTGCCCATCACCTTGGCGGTGAGTTTGCATGCCCCCAACCAAGAATTGCGCACCGAGTTGATTCCTTCGGCGAAGCACTATCCTTTGTCCCAACTGATTCAGGATTGCCGGGAGTATGTGCAGCAAACCGGGCGGCGGGTGAGTTTTGAATACACGTTGCTGGCCGGCACCAACGATCGCCCCGAACACGCCCGCCAATTATCCGAACTGGTGGCCGGTTTTCAGAGCCATGTGAATTTGATTCCGTACAATCCCATTGCCGATGCCGAATTTGTGCGGCCCGACGATCGCGCCGTCCAAGTGTTTTTGCAGGCCTTGGCGAAGCGGGGGGTGGCGGCCAGCGTCCGTCGTACCCGAGGGTTAGCCGCCAACGCCGCCTGCGGGCAATTGCGGGGCACCTTGCCAAAGAAAGCCTCATGAGTCTGGAGGAGGCGATCGCCCGCTTCAACGCCGGGGATTTCTACGGTTGCCACGATGTATTGGAAGAGTTGTGGCATGAGGCCGCGCCGGCCGAACGGTCGCTATACCAAGGTTTGTTGCAGATCGCCGTGGGCTTGTTGCACACCGGCAACGGGAATTTACGGGGGGCGGCCCTGTTGTTGGGGGATGGATTGCACCGCTTGCGGCATTACGACAATGAAACCGCCGGGTTTAATCTGGAAGCCCTGCAACCCGTGATTCAGCAGCGTTTGACTGCCCTGCAGCAGGCTTTCGCCAAAGGAGAGGCGATCGCCCCAATGGCCCCACCATTGCCGATTCTTATCCTAAATGCTTAAGGAGATAGCAAAAGATTTTGGTAAGCGGCGATCGCCCGTTCCCCATAACGTTCCCAACTCAGAGCATTTTGCGCCTGCTGGCGGGCATTTTGGCTCATTTCTTGAAGCACACTGGGGTTTTCGTAGAGGTACAAGATTTTTGCCTGGAGGGCTTCTACATCCCGAATCGGCACACAAAAGCCATCGATGCCATCCCGTACGATATCAGGGCCACCGGTATGGGGCGTATGAATCACCGGCAAACCGCAGGCCATGGCTTGGGGAATCACCACCCCAAACCCGTCTTGGATCGATGGCAAGCAAAACACCGAGCTTTGGGCATAAAACCGAATCAATTGACCTTGAGGCTGCTTGCCCATCACCCGGAGGCCCTCTCGGTCGTATTTTTGCAAGCATGGGCGAATTTCCGGCAACACCGTGCCCACCAACCAGAGTTCAGCTCCGGGAAGGTTCAGCTCAGCAAATGCCTGCAAGAGATAGGGAATGCCTTTTTGCAAACTGAGGTTGCCGCAAAACATCACCCGAAAGGTAGAGTCGATTTTGGGCAGGGGGTGAAATTGCGTCAGCGATACCCCAAACGGTAAATGCAGCAATTTAGTCGGCGGGAACCCCCGCTCCAGAAACGTTTGTCGCACAAACTGGCTGGGCACGGCGATCGCGGTGGCCTGTGCATATTCTTGCAATTCCCGGTCGATCGCCTGGGGTGAGTTTGGCTCAAAGCCCAAGCCCCAGCGGTCGTATTCCTCTGCCAAAATCGCCATTTGGTGTTGAATGTGGCTGCTGCTGCGCTCCACCACCGTTTTCATGCCCAAGCGGTGAGCTTGTTGCAAAGAGGTCAAACAACCGCCGGCCCACCCCACCAACACCTCCCCCTCGGTCAAGTTGCGGGCTACCCAGGCATCAAATTGTTGCAAGCCAAGAGCAGACAGAGAACGTTGGAGGAAGAACCCAGGCAAGCGGCGGGTTAGCTCCACCGGCCAGAGCGATCGCACCCGTCGGCGATCGACCCCAAAATAAGATGCGCCCCAAGCCGGATAGCTGGTAAACAAGGTGTGCAAAACGCCGTGTTGTTGCAGGGCGATCGCCAGATGAAATCCATGGAAACGCCCGCAAACCGCAACCACCACTTGCAAGGCAATTCTCCCTAGTCCGCCAGCAGTTGCTGGTAAGCGGCGATCGCCCGTTCTCCGTATTGTTCCCAACTCAGAGCGGTTTGGGCTCGCTGGTGAGCATTCTGGCTCATTTCTTGAAGGATATCGGGGTTTTCGTAAAGGTATAAGATTTTCTCCTTGAGGGCTTCTACATCGCGAATCGGCACGCAAAAGCCGTCGATGCCATCCCGTACGATATCGCTGCCCCCCGTATTGGGGGTATGAATCACCGGCAGACCACAGGCCATCGCCTGGGGTTGTACCATTGCCAGCCCCTCCTCAATCGACATCAAACAAAAAACAGAACCTTGGGAATAAAAGCGGCGCAATTGAGCTTGAGGCTGCTTTCCCTTCCAAATCACCGGTAGATCGGCATATTTCGCTAAAAAGGGTTTCGCTTCGGCCGTCAGGGAGCCCAGCAACCACAATTCCGTATTGGGCAGCTTCAACTCTGCAAATGCTTGCAAAAGATAGGGAATACCTTTGCGCAAACTTACCGTACCGCTATGAATAATCCGAAATACTTGATCGTTTTTGGTTTCTGGAAAAAATTCCGCCAGAGAAACCCCAAAAGGGAGATGGAGCATTTGCTCAGGGTGAAATCCTTGGCTCAAGAAGGTCTCTTTGGCAAAAGAACTGGGCACACAAATGCGATCGCATTGCTCATAGGCCGCCAATTCCCGTTCAATGATGGCAGATGATGTCGCCGTAAACCGATAGCCCCACCGTTCGTATTCTTCTTGCAAGAGTTGGGTTTGCACATGAATATGACTGCTGCCCCGTTCCACCACAGTCTTGGCCCCCAGCGTGCGGGCCCGCACCAAAGACTCCAAACACACCCCCGACCACCCCACGAATACCGAAGCCGGTTGCAACTGCGCACTCACCCAGCGATCAAAGTGCTGCAAGCCATAGGTGTGGAGCGGATGCTGCAGGAACTCGGGCAACCGCTGCCACAGACGAGCTCCCACGTCCCAGTGCACCTGCGATCGCACGGCGGATGCCGGTACCCCCATTTGCGTAGCTTTGAACACCGGGTACGTAGTAAACAGAGTTTGCAACGCCTGGTGTTTGGCTAGGTATGCTGCCAAATTGAAGGCCCAAAAGCGCCCCCAGACCGCCACACTCACTCTCATGGCTGAGTGGCCCACAACCACCGGTTTAGCTCCAACGGACGTTGTTCGGGGATCAAGAAGCGCCACCAAGCATTATCCACAATCTGGCACTCATACCCTCGGGCTGTGAGCCAAGCTACACAGTCTTTTTCCAATTGAGGAGAATGGGTTTCTACCAGCAAATCTACTTTGCCCTCACGGAGCAGATGTTCACCACTTTGCAGCACTTCCATTTCAAAGCCATCGACATCCACTTTGATGAACCCCGACTCGGTCAATGCCAAGCCCAGGTCGTCGAGTGCCACATAGCCGGGATCCGTGCTTCGCCCAATGCATTTTTGTTGAATTTCAATCCGTTGGCGCCATGCTGGGGGATTAAGTTGACAGTTGGCTTCAATCCAACCGGTTTCGGATGCCTGCGGTTCCACCGCCACGATCCGGTGGGCGGTAGAGTGCTGGGCAAAAAACAGACACAGTTCTCCTTTACCAGCACCCACATCCACTACCCATTGAGCCCGGCGTGCCGCCTGGCGCAACCAGGGGTAGGTTTCTCTTTCCCATAACCCTGCATAAACCTGAGATTGCGTGCTCAAATCCAGGTACAGGTGGAGCGATTGATAAAGCCCTAAGGGTACCCGGTAGGGAAACATGCCTTTGGCGACGAGGCGATTCTTCAGCCAAGATAAGGGACGAATCTTGGTCTCGTTGATGCTCATAGGGCGCTGACCGCAAACTATGGGCGATAATAAACCAGCTTATGTGGAAATGCCCATGGCCACCAAAACTTCTGCTGCCAATTCCTCCGAGTCTACGCCCGATCCAGTCAGCGGTGCCCCCAAAAGTCCGGCGGCCAAAGCCAAAACCCCAGCCCCGTCTACCCTAGATCCCGAAAAAGCCAAGGCCCTGAACCTGATTCTCCAAAAGATTGAGAAAGACCACGGCAAAGGGGCGATCGTCCGGCTGGGGGATGCCAAGGGCATGGTGGTGGAAACGGTGCCCAGCGGTGCCCTGACTCTGGACTTGGCGATGGGCGGCGGCTTTCCCAAGGGCCGGGTGGTGGAAATTTACGGGCCCGAAAGTTCCGGCAAAACCACGGTGGCCCTCCACGCGATCGCCGAGGTGCAGAAAAAGGGTGGCTTGGCGGCCTTTGTCGATGCCGAACACGCCCTCGACCCTACCTATGCCGCCCGCTTGGGGGTAGACATCGACAATTTGCTGGTATCGCAGCCGGACAGCGGCGAAATGGCCCTCGAAATCGTAGACAATCTGGTGCGATCGATGGCGGTAGACATTGTCGTGATCGACTCGGTGGCGGCCCTGGTGCCCAAATCCGAAATTGAAGGGGAAATGGGGGATGCGCCTATGGGGGCCCAAGCCCGCCTGATGAGCCAAGCCCTGCGCAAAATTACCGCCAACGTGGGTCGCTCCAATTGCATCGTGGTGTTTCTGAACCAGTTGCGGCAAAAAATTGGCATCTCCTACGGCTCCCCGGAAACCACCACCGGCGGTACCGCCCTCAAGTTTTACGCCTCGTTGCGTCTGGACATTCGCCGCATCCAAACCTTGAAAAAAGGCAGCGACGAATACGGCATCCGCGCCAAAGTCAAGGTGGCCAAAAACAAGGTGGCGCCTCCCTTCCGCATTGCCGAGTTTGACATTATCTTCGGCAAGGGCATTTCGTCCGCCGGCTGCATCCTCGATTTGGCGGAAGAGATGAACGTGATTACGCGCAAAGGGGCATGGTACAGCTACCAAGGGGACAACCTGGCCCAAGGGCGCGACAATACCCTCATTCACATGGAAAACAACCCGGCCTTTGCCCAAGAGGTGGAAGCGCAAGTGCGGGCAAAGTTGGCAGAGGGGGCGGCAGTATCGGCCATGCGGGTGGCGGCCGATGCTGATGACAACGAAGAACTCGAAGAATTTTAGATAGATTTGATGGGACGTTGGGCTTCTTTGGCAGTGTATGCGGCAGGGCGGTTGGTGCTGGCGCCGGTATCGGTGGGGGCGATCGCCACGGTGGTGTTTGGGTTGATGCGGTTGGCGCCGGGGGACCCCGTCGATGCGATTTTGGGGGGGCGCGCCCCGGCCACGGTGAAAGCGGCTCTGCGCACAGAATTGGGTTTGGAGGGTTCCTTACTGGAACAATACCAGCGCTACATGGCGGCCCTGCTGCGGTTGGATTTGGGGGAATCCCTCAGCAGTCGGGGGCAGAAAGTGGCTGACATTGTGGTCAATTTGTTTCCCGCAACCGCCGAACTGGCCCTGGTGGCCCTGTTGTTGGCTTTGGCCATGGGGGTCACCTTGGGGGCGATCGCCGCCGGTCGGCCGGGTTCGTTTTGGGATGGATTTTCGCGGTTGTTTGGTATTGTCTCCTATGCCCTGCCCCTGTTTTGGGTGGGGTTGTTGTTGCAGTTGACCTTTGCGGTGGGGCTGGGCTGGGTGCCCGTGGGGGGGCGCTTTCCGGTGGCCCTGAACCTACCGCCGCGGATCACGGGTCTGTTGACGGTCGATGCCGGTTTGGCGGGAGATTGGCGCGCTTTGGGAGCGGCGTGGCACCATTTGCTGTTGCCGGGGTTTTGTTTGGGGTTGGCGATCGCCGGGGTATTTGAACGGGTGACCCGCATCAACCTCCGGCAGGCTTTGCAATCCGATTACGTGGAAGCGGCCTGGGCCCGGGGATTGCCCACCAGCCGAATTGTTTGGCACCATGCCTTGCCCAATGCCGCCATTCCGATCGCCACCTTGGCGGGCCTCACCCTGGCAGGGTTGTTGGGGGGAGCCGTCTTGGCGGAAGTCACGTTTTCTTGGCCCGGGTTGGCGGGCAAGCTCTTCGAGGCCATTGTGGGGCGCGACTACCCTCTCGTTCAAGGCATTGTGGTGTTTTTGGCGGCGATTGTGGCGTTGAGCAGTGTGCTGGTGGATATCTTGGTTGCGGTATTAGACCCTCGCCTCCGCTACTTCTGATGCAACCTTGGCTTGATCGTCTCACCAATGAACGGTTAACCCGCTGTCTGTTGCTGATGGCCTTGGGTTGGGCGATCGCCCAGATTGTGGGCTACTTCAGCTCGGTGTTAACCATATTCCTATTGGCGAGCATTTTGGCCTTTTTGTTGTCCTACCCCGTCCAGGGTTTGACGCGGTGGTTGTCCCGATCTACCGCCGTGACGGTGGTATAGTCAATTTAATTAAAAAT
>DMPD01000183.1 GCA_003456125.1 Cyanobacteria bacterium UBA8156
CGCGGGGTGCGCATGGTAAAAAACCCTTTTGATTTTGCTCTGTATCCGCTGTTGTTGTGGCAACTGAAACCGAAAACCCTGATTGAAGTGGGTTCGTTTTACGGCGGCAGTGCGCTGTGGTTTGCCGATTTGATGACCACCTACGGCGTTGAGGGGCGGGTGTACTCGGTGGACATCAACTTGGTGACAGCGGTTTCCCATCCCAAGGTCACGTTTTTGCAGGGCGATCAAACCCAACTCGAAAAGGTATTTGGGTCGGAATTTTGGCAGACGGTGGAACGACCGCTGTTGGTGATTGAAGATGGAGCCCACTTCTACGAAACTTCCAAAGCGGTGTTGGACTTCTTTCAGTCTCATTTGCAGCCGGGGGAATACATTGTCATTGAAGACGGCATTGTGGACGACTTGGGGGAAACCCAGGCCTATCGGGGTGGCCCCAACCGTGCCATTCGTGAGTTTTTGGCGGAATGGGGCGAGTATTACGAAATCGACACGGCATTCTGTGACTTCTTTGGGCCCAATGTTACCTGGAACACCAATGGGTATTTGCGCAAGGTCAAGGCGACCCCCACCCTGGCCGAAAAATTAGGACTACGCCGACGCAACCTGGTGATTTTTCCCGATTGGTCGCAATTTGAGGAAGCGGTATACGAGCAGTTGCAAGCGGTGTGGCGAGCGGTGTTGAGCCATCCGCAATGCGGGGAAACGGCGTTGTTGATTGGCACAATCGGTGAAAACCCGGAAATTTGCGATGAAATGATCAGCTCGGCGGCCATGGAGTTGCTAGCCCTAGAAGATTTCAACTTTGATCGGGAGCCGCAGGTGATTTTTGCCCACCAATTGACCACGGCCCAATGGCAAGAATTGCGATCGCAGTTGACGGGGCGTTTGGTCTGGGAAGGTGAGTTGGCACCGCCGGCCATTTTGGCGGACTTGCCGGCGGACGCTCTCCCGGCATGAACCCAGATTGGCGCGCGATCGCCCAGTCCCACATCCTTGCCCAAGAGTTTGCCGAAGCTTTGGCGATCGCCGAGACGGCAGCGCGGCAATTTCCCGAGGATGATACCTGGCCCCATCTGGCCGGTTTTTGTTGGGAACGGTTGCAAGCGCTGGATCAGGCCGCCATGGCCTACCGCCGGGCGATCGCCCTGAATCCGGGCAACGGGGAAGTATGGTGCCGGCTGGCGGCGGTGTGTGCGACCGATCCCGCCGCCGCACGGGCAGTATACGAAGCCGCTCAAGCCGCTTGTCCCGACTTTTTCGGCATTTATTTGAACTGGGGCAATTTTGAGCTGGAGAGCGGCGAACCGGAGACCGCCCTCGCGATTTACGACCGGGGTTGGGCTGCCACCGGTCATCCCGATTTGCAAGAAAACCGGGCGATCGCCCAGGCCCTTTGTCAAGATTTGCCGGCCTACTACCGAGAGCGCACCGAGCGGGCGATCGCCCAGGGGCAATGGGAGAGCGCTTGGTCATCCTACGAGCGGTATCTCGCCCAGGTGCCGGCTTTGGTTTGGACGACGGTGCAGGGCTGGTGGCAGGCGGCGGGGACGCAGGCCTTGCTTTGGCAGGAGGCGGCGCTACGGCGGTTCCCGGAAGCAGAAGCCCTGCATTACGAAGTGATGGTGCAGCGGTTGCGGGGGGGCGACCCCCAAGGGGCGATCGCCCAGGGGTGTTTCATGAAGTTGAGTTCAGGGCAGTACATCGACCTGAACGATTTGTGTGCGAAGAATCCGTTGCCACCACCACCGCGTCCCGCGGCTCGTCCCAATCCCGCATCCCGTTCGGCGGCGGTGGCCCCCAGCTACGCCCCCATGGTGTTTCCCCCTTCGTCACGGAACCTCCAGGCGTTTTTGCAGGTGATTCGCTATGCCGAGGGGACAGATTCGGCGGACGGTTATCAAATTGCCTTTACGGGACGACGGTTTGCCGGGTTGCAGGATCATCCCCGGGTGGTGCATTGCAGCGGTCGGCTGTGTTCTTCGGCGGCGGGAGCCTATCAATTTTTGGAAACCACCTGGGATAGCGTGGCCGCAGCGATTGGAGCCAGCGATTTTCGACCGGAATGGCAAGACCGGGCGGCGATCGAGTTGATTCGGCGGCGGGGGGCCCTCGAAGATGTGGAAGCGGGCCGCATCGAAACGGCAATCGCCAAGTTGGCGGCGGAGTGGGCCAGTTTTCCCCGGTGGCGGGGGGATACCTATGGCGTCTACGGACAGTCGGTGGTGGACATGGGTACCCTGATGGCGGTGTTTCAGCAACGGGTGGCCGGTGGGGGCTACTCCCAGCCCTCGCGGTTTCTGCGCCTGAGCCGCCAGTAGCCCCCCATGTCGGAATGGTTTGCCCTGGCGGAACGCCATTTGCAGGTGGGGGATTGGGCCTTGGCCGAAGAAGTCTTTGCCCGCGGTTTGGAAACCACTTCGTCTCCCCCGGCGGCGGTTTGGTACAACCTGGGGTTGTTGCGGGCCCAACAGGAGGACTGGCCGGGGGCGATCGCCCATTATCAACAGGCTTTGGCCGCTCGCCCCGATTTGGCACCGGCGTGGTTGGGGCTGGGGATTGCGCAAACGTCGGTAGGGGATTTCCCGGCGGCGAAAACGGCTTTGCAACGGGCGATCGCCGTGGCGGCCGATCCAGCGGATGGCTGGCTGAGTTTGGGCAACCTGTACTACTTGCAGGAACGGCTGGCGGAGGCCCGGGCGGCTTTGGCCCAGGCGGGCGATCGCCCCGCGGCTTGGTTGAATTGGGGGAACCTCTGTCTGGCGGAAAACAACCCCCAGGAAGCCTTGGTTTGGTTTGAACGGGTGTTGGTGCAAGCCCCCAATCCTGACGCTCAACTGGGCCGGGCGATCGCCCACTTGACCTTGGGAAATTTTGCCCAGGGCTGGGCAGATTTTGGGGCCCGGTGGGCGGCCCGGGGGTGTCCCTACGCCGGCCCCCGCTGGGAGGGCCAGCCCTTGGCGGGGCAAACCCTGTTGGTGGTGTGCGAGCAGGGTTTTGGCGACAGCCTGCAATTTGTCCGCTATGTCCGATATCTGCCCACGGATGGCCCCCGGGTGTTGCGGTGCCCAGAACCCTTGCGGCGTTTGTTTGCCTTGACGCTGCCCGAGGTGACGGTCATCGCCGAAACCGAACCGCTGCCCCCCTACGATTGCTGGGTTTCCCTGATGGATTTGCCCCGCTGGTTCGGGGTGAAGGCGGAGGTGCCCTATGTGCACTTTCCCGCCGAGCCTGCGTTGCCCCCCAGGGTGGCCCCGTTGCGGGTGGGGGTGGTGGCCACCAGCGGTTGGCGAGTCGAACCCTATGCCCAACGCCAACAGCGCCTGAAATCGTTGCCCTGGGAGATGCTCCCATCTCTCCCCGGTGTTCAGGGCTATGCCCTGCAAAAGGAAGGGAATGCCCCGCCCGAACTGGTGGATTTGGCACCGCTGTTGACGGATTTCGCAGCCACGGCGGCCCTGGTGTCCCAACTGGATGCCGTGGTCACGGTCGATACGGCGATCGCCCATTTGGCCGGAGCCCTGGGCAAACCGGTGTGGATTTTGCTGCCCTTTGCTGCCGATTGGCGGTGGTTGCTCGATCGCCCCGATAGCGTTTGGTACCCTACGGCCACATTGTGCCGCCAGCCGGCCCCGGGCGACTGGGCCGGCGCGATCGCCGCACTCCAGACCAGTCTGTACCCGTACCTCGCCCAGCGGTTGGACGCACAAGCGCAGCGGGCTTGGGGGCAAGGGAACGCCACGGGCGCCTTTGCCCGGTGGAAGGCGGCGGTGCAACTCGAGCCCAAGGCGGCCTATCTGCGGTTCAATTGGGGGTTGGCCTTGCAAAAAACCGATAACCGGTGGGGGGCGATCGCCCTCTACCGGGATGCGTGGCGGTTGGCGCCGACCCCGGCCACCGCCGCCAACGGCGGTACCCTCCTCCACCAACTCGGCCAATCCAGGGCGGCGATCGCCCTCTACCAAGAGGCCCTGGCCCGGTGCCCCCACAGCGACCTGCTGCACCGCAATTTGGCCCACATCTACCTAGACCAGTTCGCCGCCCCAAAGGCGGAAACCCATGCCCGGGCAGCGATCGCCTTGCATCCCACGGCCGCCGCTTGGAGCGCTTTGGGTTCGGCCCTGGGCCAACAACAGCGCATTGAGGAAGCGAAGGCGGCTTTTGAACAGGCGTTGACCCTGGACTCCCACCACCTCGAAGCCCAGTTGAATTTGGGATGTGTGTACCAAGAACAAAAAGACCTGGCCGCCGCGATCGCAGCGTTTCGGCGGAGCATTGACCTGGCCACCCAGCAACCCAACACCGGGCCGGTGTTGGCCAAAGCCCACTTTCATCTGGCGTGCCTGCTGTTGGCGGCGGGGCGCTACCAAGAGGGGTGGGAAGCCTACGAATGGCGTTGGCAACTGCCGGGGATGGCGGCCCCGCCCACGCCCCAGTGGCAAGGGGAACCGGTCGAACGCCTGGTGGTGTGGGGGGAACAGGGTTTTGGCGATGTGCTGCAATTCGTGCGGTTTGTGCCCCGGGTGCGATCGCGGTGCCGGGAACTGTACTTGGTGTGTCGCCCCCCGCTGCAATCTCTGCTCCAAGACAGTTTGGCGGAGATGGGGATCTCCGTCTTGCCCTGGTCAAGTCCTTTGCCGGCCGCGGCTGTTCATATTCCCCTGCTGAGTTTGCCCCGCCTGCTCCAAACCAATTTGAATACCCTGCCGGCCGATGTGCCCTATTTGCGGGTGCCACCGGCGGCGATCGCTGCCCATCCATTGCCCCCTGCCCCCCTCCGCATTGGTCTGGTGTGGGAAAGCGGTGCCCACAGTCTCCAGACCTTCCAGCAGGAAAAGTCCTGCGGCTGGGCCCCCCTGGCCCCCTTGGTAGCTGCCTTACCCCACATCCAGTTCTATAGCCTGCAACAGAACGGAACGGCACCCCTCCCCAATTTGGCCGCCCATTGCCAAGATTTTCGTGATACTGCCGCCTACCTGATGCAATTGGATGGCTTGATTACCGTCGATACGGCCGCTGCCCACTTGGCCGGCGCGTTGGCCAAACCCACCTGGGTGTTGTTGCCCTATGCCGCCGATTGGCGGTGGGGGAGCGATCGCCCCGATTCCCCCTGGTACCGCACCGTGCACCTCCTGCGACAACCCCGGCGCGGCGATTGGGAAACCCCCATGCAAGAGGCGATCGCCCAAGTTCGTGAGTTTTACGGCAGGGGCCAGGGTACCTAAGACCCCACGCAGTACCTCCGCAAAGCCCACTTCAGTCCGGTTAGAACGAACACCCGTGCGCTTTTTACCTACTGCAGTTCGGTTGAAACGAACACGAGTGTGCTTTTTACCTACTGCAGTTCGGTCAGAACGAACCCGAGTGCGCTTTTTACCTACTCCAGTTCGGTCAGAACGAACCCGAGTGCACTTTTTACCTACTCCAGTTCGGTCAGAACGAACCCGAGTGCACTTTTTGCCTACTGCGGTGGGAATCGGACATCGAGGGCGATCGCCGTTTGGGCAAAAAACAATCCGACCACGACAGTGCCGATGGCCACGCCGGGCGATGCGGCGACGGAGAGACTTGGGGTTTGTGCAGCCAACGCATGGTCAGTCCACGTGCCATCCCTTTCGTTACACCTGGTGGACACGCCACGGCCGCCTAGAGTGGGGAACTGG
>DMPD01000208.1 GCA_003456125.1 Cyanobacteria bacterium UBA8156
AGAGTGCGGAGAGTGCGGAGAGACAGAGGCTGTCCCCCATTTTGAGAGGCAACCTACGGCGATGGAGGCCAACCGTAGACCGCAAGCGGAATTTTCCCCCCGGGCCCAAATTCCACGCCCTCGGCCACCAGCCGGGCCTGTTGCACCCAATCGCTGCCGTGGCGGCTGGGGGCCCGCGAGATTTCCCCTTTGGCGTTGATGACCCGGTGCCACGGCACTTCCTCATCGGGCAAAGCCACCCGAAAGAGGGCATACCCCACCAACCGCGCTTGACCGGGCAAACCGGCCAACCGGGCCACGGTGCCGTAGGTGGCCACCCGACCGTAGGGAATTTGGCGGGTGGCGGCATAAATCCGTTCGTAGGCAGGAGCGATCGGGATAACGGTCAAACGGGTCCGAATTGGGTTACAACAGGGTAGCTCATCTCAAGGATAGCGCTATGACCGTTGCCGATGGGGCGGGTTTACCCCGCGTTAAGACCGTTGCCATTACCCTGCGCATTCCCGAAGCCTACCACCGGGAGCCCATTATCACCCGGTTGGTGTCGGAACACGGACTCACCGTGAACATTACGGCGGCGTTGTTGGGGGAAAATGCCGGCGATGGTTGGTTCAGCATGGAACTGCAGGGTACCGAAGCACAGTTGAAGGGGGCTTTGGTGTACCTCGAAGAGATGGACTTGGAAATTTGGGATAAGACCAACGAAGAGCGGGTGAGTTGGTAGTACCGTGATGCTCGATCCTGCGCCAACCCCGGCCTTGGTGTTATCGGTGCCGGTGGATGTCCATGGGGACTATGGGGCATGGGCGACGGCCTGTGCCTTGGCGGGTCGGGGGTTACAGGTGGTGACCCTCAACAGTGAGATGGTGATGCAAGCCCGCCGGAACTCGGCGTTGGCAGCGGCGATCGCCCAGGCGGATTTGGTAGTGCCAGATGGGGCCGGGGTGGTGCTGTATTTGCGATCGCGGGGGATTCGGGTGGCTCGCTGCCCGGGGATTGATTTGGCGGAAAATCTCTGTCGGCGGGTGGTGCAGGCCGGGAAACGGGTGTTTTGGATCGGCGGCCGGCCGGGGGTCTTGGCGCGAGTACGGCAGCAGACCTTTGGCGATTGGCCGGAGGGGGCGATCGCCGGCGCTTACCACGGCTATTTTGATGCGGCGGGGGAAGCGGAAATTTTGACCCAGTTGCAGGCGACCCAACCGGCGGTGGTGTTGGTGGGGTTGGGGGCCCCCCGGCAAGAATTTTGGATTGCCCAACACCGGCATTTGTGTCCGGGGGCCGTGTGGGTTGGCGTTGGCGGCAGTTTTGATGTGTGGTCGGGGGAGAAGCCCCGGGCCCCTCAATGGATGCAACAAAATCATTTGGAGTGGTTGTTTCGGTTGTATTGCGAGCCGCGGCGGTGGCAGCGGATGCTATTGTTGCCCCAGTTTGTGTGGCAAGTAGTGTGGGAGCCTTGGCGGCGTGAAGGGTAACGGCTGGGATGCGGGGGCCCCCGCCGTGCAGTTGTGGGGGGTGAGCAAAACCTACCACAATGGGACGACGGGGTTGCAGGATGTGACCCTTGAAATCCCCCCGGGGGAGTTTGTATTCGTTACCGGGCATTCGGGTTCAGGGAAATCCACCCTGCTCAAGTTGCTGTATGGGGCAGAGCAGCCGACGGTGGGGCGGGTGCTCGTGGGGGGGCAATCGGTACCGGATTTGGATGTGGGAGGTCTGGCCCGGCTGCGGCGGCAGTTGGGAGTAGTGTTTCAGGATGGGAAACTGATCCCCCAGCGGACGGTGGCCGAAAATGCGGCTTTGGCCCTGAAAACCCGGGGCTACAGTCGGGGGGAAATCGAGCGGCGGTTGGCGGCGGCCCTGAAGTTGGTGGGGTTGACGGCCAAGGCCCACTGCTTCCCGGAGGAATTGTCGGGGGGGGAACAACAACGGGCCGGCATTGCCCGCGCGGTGGTGCATACCCCCCAATTGCTCTTGGCGGATGAACCCACCGGCAACCTCGATCCCGACAACGCCTGGCAGGTGGTACAAATTTTCAAGAAGCTGCATGCCCTGGGGGCGACGGTGGTGGTATCCACCCACGATGAAGCTTTGGTGCGGGCGGCCAAACACCGCGTGGTGCGGTTGCAAGCCGGGGCGATCGCCGGGCCGCCGTCTGCCTTCAACGTTGTTTCTCGCTGAATTTGGGGGAGGATCCAACCATGGCTGGAGAAAAGCCGAGGACCATGCTGGAACAAGGGTCGGGGCCGCGGTGGTGGCGCAAACTGGATTATCTGTTGGCGGAAACCCTGGTGGGTCTGAAGCGGGGGGGCTGGCTCCACGGGGCGGCCATCGGCATCATGGCCCTGCTGCTGTTTTTGGTGGGAACGGGTTTGCAAACCGCTTGGCTTTTGGAAAATACCCTCGAGGGTATGGGCGATCGCCTGGAAATTTCCGTGTATCTGGCAGACGGCACCGATGCTCCTCCGTTGCAAACCCGGTTTTTGCAGATTGAGGGCGTAGAGCGGGTGGAATGGATTGCCAAGGAGGTGGCTTGGCAACGGTTGCAGTCGGATTTGGGGGAAGATGCCAGCGCCTTGGGGCTCAACCCACTGGTGGATGAGCTGCGGGTGCGGGCCCAACCGCCGGTGGGGCCGGTGGCGACGCGCCTGGCCCAATTGCCGGGGGTAGAGGAAGTTTGGTACGCCAAAGAGGCCTTGGAGCGGCTGCAGGAATTGCGGCGGGCGTTGGCGTACCTCAGTGTGGGGGTGGTGGGGGTCTGCACGGCGATCGCCTTGGCTACCCTGGTCACCACCGTGCGCCTGATTGTGTTTGCCCGGCGGCGGGAAATCGAAATTTTGCAGTTGGTGGGGGCTACCCCCCGCTGGATTTACCTCCCGTTTGTGGTGCAAGGGGGTACCTTTGGGGTCACGGGCGGGGCGATGGCCTGGGGGGCGCTCACGGTATTGACCCGGGCCCTGCAACCGATCTTGGCGGTGCAACCGGAGCTGATCCGCTCCCTGACCGGCGGTGGTCTGTTTGACTGGCGCACCCGCTGGTTGTTGCCGGTGGTGCTGTTGGTGTTTGGCGGCTTGGTGGGGGTCTTAGGAAGTTTGCTGGCGGTGCATCGGTTCGCTCGGCGATCGCCCAATACCCCGGTTTGGGACTGATGGGATAAGGTATCCACGGAGTCGGCTAAGAATCCTTGGGCCTTCTTGGCTCCCCTAACCCGGAAGCTGGAGCCGGGGGGCGAGGGGCAAACTCACGGTGAAGCGGCTACCTCGACCAACGGTGCTCTCGACCGTGAGGGTACCCCCCATCTGCTGCACCAAGTCATGGGCGATCGCCAGGCCCAGACCCGTACCGGCAATGTCGGATTGGGCTTGGCGGCCGCGAAACCGCCGTTCAAACAAACGGGGTAAATCTTCGGCGGGAATGCCCACCCCGGTATCCGCCACGGTAATTTGCCCGTGGGTCGGGGTGGTGCTCAGGTGCAAGCAGACCGTACCGCCGACCGGAGTGTATTTGCAGGCATTGTCCATCAAATTCTCCAAAACTTCCCGGAGGGCCTGGGGATTGGCCTGGACGGTCACCGGCACCTCCAACCCGTACACTTCGAGGGTGAGACCCAAGGTTTGGACCCGGGCCTGGGCATGTTCGAGGAGGGGGGCCACCAGGGCGATCGCCTCTACGGGGGTGCAGTCCATGGCAGCCGGCAACAGCGATCGCATTTCCGCCGGCGGCAACAGCCGGGGTTGCTCGCCCTCTATCAGCAACTCTTGAAGGTGTTTGGCTTCCTGCAGAATACCCGTTACCAGAGGGGCGTTCGCATCTTCCGGCCGCAGTCGTCGCCGCAACAATTGGGCAAAGGTGCGAATGGCCGTCAATGGATTTCGCAATTGATGAAACAGGGTCGCCAAAAATTCTTGTTCGCGGCGCAGGGTAGCCGCTTGGGCCGCCTCGAGCCACTGACACCGCCGCTCCAGGGCACAGGCCAACGCCAAGGTTTCGGCCGCGTATTGCAACTGTTGGCGCTCCCGGTCGGTCCAATCCCGATCCTCACGGCCGGCGACCAAGAGTCCCACCAGTTCGCGATCGTACAGCAACGGTACGGCCGCCCGCCCCGCCCGCACCAGACCACTCCACCCATCCCCGGTGGGAAGCAACCGCAGGGCACTTTCACCGTGGGGATAGGCGGCCAATTCCGTAAATTGGGGGCGATCTTCCAACGACTCCGCGACGTACACCGCCCCGGAAACCACCCCCAAGGTTTCGGCCAACAATTGGAGTTGGGCCTGGGCCAAAGCCGTGAGATCCAGGCTGGGAACCATCCAGGTAAGGAGCGAGCACTAGGGACAATTATAGCCAGCGGCGGCGGGGCAGCCATCGTACCCCCGCGGCGATCGCTGCCAAAAAGCCCAACCCCAAAACCCCGGCCAAGGGATTGTCGTGGATACCCGTCACCCAGGCCGGCACCGCCCCCGTCACCG
>DMPD01000280.1:0-351 GCA_003456125.1 Cyanobacteria bacterium UBA8156
CCGCCGCCCCCCCCGCCCCGGGAAGAGCCGCGTTTGGCAGAGCGGATTTTTGGCGATCAACAGCAGCGGATCGGGCAGATGCTCGACCGCTTCTGCAATTTGCCGGATTACTATGGCCCCCCCTGGAAACTGCGTCGCACCTTTGAAAAAATCCATGCCCAACGGGTCGGAGCCTGGTTTGCCGAGACGGCCGGGCGAGGAGCCGTCCGGTCGATGGGTACCCGGCTCCAGAACATTTTGTTGGCATCGGCGGCGGTATCGGTGTTGCACGATCTCTACGGTGAGAAGTTGCAGGTGTTGGTATTGGCTTCCTCGCCGGAACGGTTGGGGGAATGGCGGCGCGGCTTTCAG
>DMPD01000280.1:678-7948 GCA_003456125.1 Cyanobacteria bacterium UBA8156
GAATGGCGGCGCGGCTTTCAGGATTGTTTGGGTCTCACCCGCGAGCACTTTGGGGTAGATAAGGGCATTACCTTGTTTGAAGACCCGGAACCGCTGTTGTCCCGGGGCGATCGCCTGCTCAAGGCCAACCTCTTGCCTTTGGCGATTTTGGATGAGGCCGAAGAGTTTATCCCGGTAGATGTGCTGCGGTTACCGATGGTGTTGGCTTTTTACCGAGAGGTACGGGAGCCGGTGGCCCGGGAACGGGGGCGATCGGTCGAGGATAGCTGGGACTTTTAGCGGACGATAGGGAACGATGGTGGCAACGGGTTGGCAAGGGCCAGTGGCGGGTCAGCTTCTGGACAGACGCTACCAACTCACCCATCGGTTGGGGGAGGGGGGCTTTGCCATCACCTACTTGGCGGTGGATACGCGGTTGCCGGGTCATCCCCAATGCGTGGTGAAACATTTGCGGAAGCTGGCCGATCCGGTTCTGTACCGCCAGGCGTTGCGGTTGTTCCGCACCGAAGCCGAGGTGTTGCAATTGCTGGGACGGCACGATCGCATCCCCCAGCTCTACGCTTTTTTGGAGGAACGGGGGGAACTCTACCTCGTTCAGGAATACCTAGAAGGTCAAACCCTCGCGGACGAGTTGGCGACGGTGGATCGCTTCAGTGCCGCCAATACGGTGGCGTTGCTCGGCGAGGTGGCGACGGTGTTGCAGGCGGTGCACGCCGAGGGCTGGGTGCATCAAGACATTAAGCCCGCCAACCTGTTGCGACGGCAGTACGATGGCGCGATCGCCCTGTTGGATTTTGGCAATGCCAAGTTTTTGCCGGCGGTGGTGGAGACGCTGCCCGATGACATGATTCCCCTGGGTACCCCGGGCTACATTCCCCCGGAACAGGCGGCGGGTTGTGGCACTCCCCAGAGCGATGTGTATGCCGCAGCGGCCGTGAGCCTCCAGGCTTTGACCGGGATTCACCCCACCGCCTTTCCTCGCGATGACCAGGGCCGGGTGCTTTGGGATGAGACCTGGCCCCAAGACACGGAACTACGGCGCATTTTGCTGCGGGCTTTGGATCCTTCTCCCCGTCGCCGGTATCCCGATGCCAAAACCCTGTTGGCGGATCTGGCAAACCTGCCCTACCATCGGGCTGCGCCCCCGCCGTCGGTTCCGGCTACACCGCCCCAACCCCGGTGGCCACTGGCGATGATCCTGGCGGGCGTGGGGATGCTGAGTGCGGCGATCGCCGGGTTGTGGCCGCGGCCAACGGCAATCCCCTCCTGGCAAACGGCTTTAGCCCAAGCCTTGGCCCGGCAACAGTGGGCGGAAGCCGATCGCCTGACCTATGAAGGGTTGGCGGGCCCCGGCTTGTTTGAGAACGGTCAAATCCACCCCACCTGTACCGACGTGCGGGAAGTGGATCGGTTGTGGCAAGAGGCCTCGGCGGGCCGTTTGGGGTTTACCCCCCAAACCCGCGTGTGGCAACAGGCCCCGTCCTCAACCGCGGCGGCGATCGCCCTGGGGTGGCAAGATGGGCAGGGTCGGGCCTTGGTGGCAACCCGCTACGATCGCCCCCAAGGCCGCTGGGTCTATGCTTTGCCGCCGCAGTTCCAAAATCCACCAACGGGGCATCTGCCCTACACCTTCCGCGAAAGCGAGGCCCTGCGACCCCGTTGGCACCACTGGTTAACCGCGTGTTTGCAGGGGCCGTCCTAAAGGCCTATGCTAAAGCCAACCAATGAGGCAGGGTTATGTCCGATTATTCCGAACGCAAGCGCGACCTCCTGGCGGCGATCGCCCGCACGGATCGAGGCTTAGACATTCGCCCGGAACAGTTACCAGCGGTGTGGACAGCGGTGACGCGGTTGGAAGCCGTCAATCCGACGCCCCGGCCGGTGGCCCTACCGGTCAAGTTGGCGGGGTTGTGGCAGTTGGCTTTTACCACCAGTTTTGATGTGCTGAGATTGGGGCGGCTGCCCGGCGTGCGGTTGGGGGAGGTGTACCAGTACCTTTCGCCGGAATTGACCCACTTGATTAACATCGCCGAATTGGAGCCGCCGTGGTCGTTTTTGGCGGGGATTGTGGCGGTGACCGCCCGCCTGCAACCGGTGTCGGCGGTGCGGGTGGCTGTCGCCTTCGAGCGGGGCACCACCGGCCCCAAAGGGGCTTTGGGGTACACCGAGCCCGAAACTTTCGCCACGCGCTTGATTGCTGGGGAAGGTCTCCCCAGTGTGCCGTTGCCGTCCCAGGGCAGCCCACTCCCCTGGTTGGATACCACCTACCTCGATGAAGATTTGCGTCTGGGCCGGGGCGATCGCGGCAGCTTGTTTGTTCTGACCCGTGTCCGATAGACCAAGCACCATGCAAGCCCATTTGAACGTGGTGTTGGTGATCCCGACGGGCATTGGTGCGGCCATTGGGGGCTATGCGGGGGATGGGTTGCCGGTGGCACGGGCGATCGCGGCGGTGGCCGATGTGTTGATTACCCATCCCAACGTGGTGAACGGGGCCAGCCTGTATTGGCCGCTGCCCAACCTTTGGTATGTGGAAGGCTACACCCTCGATCGCTTTGCGATGGGGGAAATGGCCTTGCGACCAACCCTGGGGAACCGCATTGGCGTGATTTTGGATCGGGGCATGGAACCGGAATTGCAGGTGCGGCACCGGCAGGCGATCGCCGCTGCCCGGGCGACTTTGGGCCTGTCCATTCCCGCAGTGGTGGAAACCGACCAACCCCTGGCGGTTCATCTGCAATGGAGTGAGACGGGGGTGGCTTGGGGTACCCTCCGCCAGCCCGATAGCCTGTTGCGGGCAGTGGATGCGCTGCAAGGCAAGGTCGAGGCGATCGCCGTGGTGGCCCGTTTTCCCGACGATCCCGACAGTCCCCAGTTGCAGGCCTACCGGCAGGGGCGGGGGGTGGATGCCCTGGCCGGCGCGGAAGCGGTGATCAGCCACTTGGTGACCCGCCATTGTGGGTTGCCCTGTGCCCATGCCCCGGCCCTGCAACCCCTGCCCCTAGACCCCACCGTCGCCGATCGCGCCTGTGCCGAAGAGTTGGGGTACACGTTTCTGCCCTGTGTGTTGGCGGGCTTGAGTCGAGCCCCCCACCTGTGCGATCGCCCCCAGCCCAATGACTTGCAGGCCCACCACATCCAAGCCGTGGTCACTCCCTACGATGCCTGCGGCGGCGCGGCCCTGTTGGCGCTGGGGGAACGGGGAGCCCTCCCCATTTTTGTCCGGGAAAACACCACCGCCCTGGCGGTACCGCCCACCGCCCTGGGGCTGTCCGGGTGGATCGTGGCGAATTACCGCGAGGCGATCGGGGTGTTGGCAGCCCTCAAAGCCGGCGTGGATCCCCAGCGCTTGGGACTGGCCCCGATACCGTAGACCCTCGGGCGCGATGGGTCGTTTGGGCTTCCCCTTGGCTGCGATCGGGGCGGCTCGAACCGCCTGGGCGGTGGGGACGGCTAACGCGAGGGCCCACCGCGCATATCGCTCCCCTCTCCAACCAAAAAGCTGCGATCGGGGGCGATCGCAGCTCTCAAAATCAACCACTTGGAATTAGAGCGCTTCCGGTTTGGCCTTGGCTTGCCAGGGTTCCGGTAGATAGAGCTTCTGCACCAGGCCCAAAGCGCGCAACACCGAGATCGCACCCCAGGTCACATCCACTTCCCACCAATGCAACCCCGCTCGCGCCGACTTGGGATAGGCATGGTGGTTGTTGTGCCAGCCTTCGCCGTAGGTGAGCAGAGCTGCCCACCACAAATTGGTCGAGCGATCTTTGCTATCCGGGAAATTGCGGTAGCCCCACACATGGCAAGCGGAATTGATCAACCAAGTGCTGTGCCACAACACCACAGCCCGGACGGCCACCCCCCACAACAAAAACGAGATGCCCTGACCCTGCAGCGAGCCTACCCAATACAAAAGACCCGCCAAAGGCACCTGCAGCAGCAGAAAAGCGCGATCGAGGAAACGATAGTAGGGGTCGGCATCCAAGTCCGGGGCAAACCGCCGGTACTGATCGTAGTCAAAATGCTCCGAGGGCGAACACAAAATCCAGAGGATGTGGCTCCACCAAAAGCCCCGGTTGGCCGAATAGGGGTCCTTTTCGTTGTCCTCGGTAAAGGCATGGTGCTGCCGATGTCCCCCCACCCAAAAGATGGGCCCCCCCTGCATCGCCAAAGCGCCAATGGTCGTGATCACGCGCTCTAAGGGCTTGGACACCTGCAAGCTGCGATGGCTCAGCAGCCGGTGATACCCCAAGCAAATGCCGATGCTACCCAACAGCCAATGCAAAAAGATCGCTGCGGCGACCCCCTGCCACGAAAAGTAAGCCGGCGCCAACAACGCCGTCACATGGAACAAGCTGAAAAAAGCCACGTTCGTCCAGTTAAGACGCAGGGGCGGCGAGACGGTGGATGGAGAGTTCATGAGAATCTTGCTTTGTTTACGAAGTACAACAAGGGGGACGTGTTTGTTTAGAGGAGGTATTTTTCTAAGGGTAGCGGGAAGGGGGCGGGAGCGCAAGGGATGAGAAGATTAAGGACGGATTTCGCCCAGAAGGCGGGAAATTTCGGCGGCGGTTTGGCTGTCGCCTTTGCGGACGTAGCTTTGCGCCGCTTTTTCGAGGAAAGGAATGGCTTCGGTATGACGACGTTGCTGGGCAAGCAAGGTGCCCAGGGTGCGGTTGGCGGCGGCATCGTCGGGATCGATTTCCAGCAGGCGGCGGTAGGCGACAATTTCGGCCGAGGTAAACCCCCGGCGTTGGTGGATGGCGGCGATCGCCCGGGGGATTTCTTTGTTGCGGGGTTGGGCCGACAGGGCGCGGTTGTAGAGGCGCAGGGCCTCATCGGGATCGTTGGCGGCCAAGAGGTTGGCCAGGGCTAGGTTGGCATCGCCGTGGCTGGGGCGCAACTGCAGCACTCGCCGATAGGTTTGCAGGGCTTTGTCCATTTCGTTGCGCTCCGCCAGGAGGGTGGCCAAGGCAAACAACACATCGGGGTTGAGGGGGGCCAGGCGATCGGCTTGTTGGAAAACGGTGGCGGCTCCCCGCAAATCTCCTTGGCGTTGCAGCACGTACCCCAGGTTCAAGTGTGCTGTGACATCGCGGGGGCGACGCTCCAGCAGTTGGCGCAAGGTTTGGCCGGCGGCTTGCCAATTTTCTTGCCGGGTTTGGGCAAAGGCTAGACCCCGCAACACCTCCACATCCTGCGGGTTCAAGGTGGCGGCTTGACGGTAGGCTTCGCTGGCCCCGGCATAATCTCCGTGGTTGGCTTTGGCGAATCCCAAGCCTACAAAACCACGGACATTGCGACGATCCAAGCCGGTGGCCCGCTCAAAGGCGGCGATCGCCTCGGGCCAGCGGTTTTGTTCAGCCAGCAAGAAACCCAGGCTCAGGACAATCCCGGCGTTGTCCGGTTGGAGTTGGGCCGCCTGCTCGTAGGCGGCGATCGCCCCGGCAATATCTTTGTTTTGCCACCGTTGCCGACCTTCGCGCATCGCTTCGCGGGCCCGGGCAGGGCTGGCGATCGCCGGGAGGGGGGTACCGAGGCAAAAGGTCAGCAGGGCGATCGCCAGCCGCTTTCTGGTATCTTGGGGCCAAACCATACATCCACAATTAATCAACTTTTCCATTTTGCCGCCAAAATAGAACTATGGATGGGATGCGCGGGCTGACCACAGCCGAAGCGGCTGCCCGCTGGCAACGCGGCGAAGGAAACAGTGCGGTTTTGGCCAGTAGCCGCACCTATTGGAGCATTTTGCGGGACAACCTGTTTACTTTCCTGAACGGGGCCTTCGCCGCCATTGGCTTGGTGTTGGCCTGGTTGGGCAGTTACGGCGATGCCTTTTTGGTGGTGGTGGTGATTTTGGGAGCCGTCATTGTCAGTGTCTGCCAAGAAATTTGGGCCAAGTGGAAACTGGATGCGATCGCCCTGCTCACCCGCCCCAAGGCCACGGTGTTGCGGGACGGTATTTTTCAGGAGATTGACCCCAATCGGGTGGTGTTGGGGGATGTACTGTTGCTGGTGCCGGGGGAGCAGGCGGTGGTGGATGGCCCTATCCTCGGCGACGGACGGGCTGAATTGGACGAAGCCTTGCTGACCGGAGAATCGGAAGCCGTCCCCAAAACGGCGGGGGATTGGGTCTACTCCGGCAGTTTTTGTGTGAGCGGCAAGGCCCTCTACACCGCGGGCAAGGTGGGGCAAGACAGTTTGGCCTATCAACTCACCCACAGTGCCAAGGCGTTTCGGCAAGACCGCACACCTCTCCAAAGAGAAATTGAGTTGTTGGTGCGGATTTTTCTGCTGGTGGCGGTGTTTTTGTGGACGGCTGTGGGCATTGCCACGGCCGCTTCGTTCATCAGCTTTGGCGAAGGGATTCAGCGAGCCGCGGTGATTGCCGGGTTGGTACCCGCCGGTTTGTACTTGGCGATTGGCTTGTCCTATGCCCTGGGGGCCCTCCGCGCCGTGAAGTACCGGGTGTTGTTGCAACAGTCCAATGCCATGGAATCCCTCAGCAACATTGATGTGTTGTGTTTGGACAAAACCGGCACCCTCACCACCAACCACATTGGTTTGCAGGCGGTGGTTCCCGTTGCTCCCTACACCATTGCCCAGGCGGGAGAATGGTTGGGGGATGCGATCGCCAATGCCACTTTTCGCAACCAGACCAGCGAGGCGATCGCCCACGTCTATCCTGGCCGCCAGCGAGCCGTGGCGGTGGAAATTCCGTTTCATTCCTCCCGCAAGTGGAGCGCCATTGCTTTTGCCGACGGTGGATGGCCCACCACCTTGGTCTTGGGAGCCCCGGAATGGTTAGGGGCCGAGCGCCTGCCCTGGGAATTGCGCGATCGCCTGCACCGGGAATCGCAACAGGGGCTGCGGGTATTGCTTTTGGCCGGAGCGGCGACGTTGCCGTTGCGCGATCCGCCCCGGTTGCCGGGCGATTTGGAACCGTTGGCGCTGGTGATTTGCCAAGACGAATTGCGCCCCAACGTCGCCCACACCCTTGCCGAATTTGCCAATGCGGGCATTCAGATTAAGTTGATTTCCGGGGACAGTGCCGAAACCGTGGTCGCGGTAGCCCAACAGGTGGGCACCTTTACCGACCTCAGCGTGGCGACGGGGCCCGAACTGGATGCCTTGTCCCCGCCGGAATTTCAGGAACGGGTAGTCCGCATCACGCTGTTTGGACGGATTTCGCCGGAAGGCAAAGCGCAAATTGTCCGCAGTTTGCGCGATCGCGGGCGTTACGTGGCCATGGTGGGCGATGGCATCAACG
>DMPD01000280.1:8263-9513 GCA_003456125.1 Cyanobacteria bacterium UBA8156
TGGTGGGCGATGGCATCAACGATGTGCTGGCGATCAAACAGGCCAACTTGGGTATTGCCTTGGAAAGCGGCAGCAAAGTGACCCGCAATGCCGCCGATATGGTGTTGTTGGGGGATGCTTTTCCGACCCTACCGCAAACTTTCTTAGAAGGGCAACGAATTCACAACGGCATTCACGATGTGATGAAACTCTTTTTGGTGCGGGTAGCCTACTTCACACTGTTGATTTTGGCTACCGGCACGATCAATGGTACCGAAGCCTTTCCGTTTCACAACAAACAAAGTGCCCTCATTACGTTGCTGTCGGTGGGGTTGCCCACGTTTACGTTTCCGTTGTTGGCTCGGCCGGGACAGCCCCCCCCCAGCACCTTCCGGGCTTTACTGCGGTTTGTGATGCCCGCTACCTTGATGCTGATGCTGGTCGCTTTAGGGGTGTTTCTGGCCCATTTGTTGCCCCTAGAGGTACGGGATAACCGGGCGGTGGTGGATGGCACCCAGTTGGCGATCGCCCGCAGTGCTTTGGTCACCATCACCGTGGTTTGTGGGTTGCTGTTGGTTCCTTTCCTCAAACCCCCCAGTCGATTTTGGGTGGCGGTGGAACCCCTCAGCCCCGATCGCCGGTATACGTGGGTGACCCTGGCCCTGTTGGCGGTCTACGGCGGGGTTTTGGTGGTACCGGCCGCCCGCAATTTTTTCGATCTCGTGTTGTTGCCCTGGCCGGAATACCCGCTGTTGGGGGCGATCGCCGGGTTGTGGAGTCTGCTATTGCGCTATTTGTGGCGGCGGCGAACCCTAGAGCGTTTTTTGGGCATTGAATTCTAAGGACTGGGGCCAGTGAATGGATTCTATCGGTGGGTCAGTTGGCGACTGGAGGCTTGGTATCTGGAACGACGGTTTCGGCAACGGTTGCAGGTGTTGGCGGCCCAACCCGAACGCACGCTGGTCGATACCTTGAGTGCGGAGCTGCTGATTTTGCACCTGCCCATGGATCGGCTGCCCACGCGCAATGAATTGAATGCCGCTTACCGCCAACGTTGCAAAGCTACGCACCCCGATCGCGGCGGCAACGCGGCCGCGTTTCAAGAGGTATGCACCGCTTACCAAACCCTCAAGGATTTTTTGACCAACGGCTCGGCATCTCACCTCTGAAGTCAAAAATCACGCCAGCAATGAAAACCCCCTCCCATTGGGGGAGAGGGATCGCTGTGAACGATAGTCATTTTAATTAGGAGGTTTGCCCTCACCCCCAGC
>DMPD01000143.1 GCA_003456125.1 Cyanobacteria bacterium UBA8156
ACGAGGGCCCCCACCCCCTGGGTCGCGGCCCAACTCAACGCCGGGGTCGGGGCGTACCGATCCGCCAACCGCACCCCAATCCCTTGCTCGGCAATGGCCGCCGCCGCCCGCTGGGCAAATTTTTCCGAGAGGAACCGGCGATCGAACCCCACCGCCACCACCGGCTCCCGATCGCCCCCGTAAACTTCCATCAACACCTGGGCGGCGGCCGCCGCCACCAGGGCAACCCGCTCAAACGTAACCTCGGCGGCGATGACCCCCCGCCAGCCATCGGTGCCAAACCGTACCGGTGTCATGTCATACCCCCCGATTTATACCCCTGGACTGATGGGAATCCGCTTGAGCAGATGGTAGGCGCTCCCTTCGCTGAGGATATGCACCCGCAAGTTGTGAATCGTCAACGGCGTGGTGGAATTTACCCAAAACTGGTTGCTGTAGGATACCTCACCGGGATCCACCACCGTTACCGTCCCCCGCCCCAATACCCGCAGCAGGCGAGCGTCCTCAAAAATCGCCGCTGTATCTTCGTCTACCCCCACCCCCAACCGATCGGGATGGGCGGCGATCGCCGTCATCAGACGCGCCATCCGGTTGCGATTGTGAAAATGCTGGTCTACCACCACCTCCGGCAGAATCCCCAACCCCACACTCATGCTCACAATATCTTTGTGCGGCGCTTCGCTGCTGCCCCCCCCCGCAATCATGTTGTGGCCCATAGCAGCAGCTCCGGCACTGGTGCCCGCCAACACCAATTGCCCCTGCCATACCCGTTCCCGTACCGTGTGAAACAACGGTGTATCGCCAATCATGCTGCACAACCGGAGCTGATCCCCACCGGTCATAAACACGCCGGTTACCCCGTCCACCACAACTTCCGCTTCGGACAACGTCCGCCGATCGCGCTCCCGAATGTCCCATACATCAATGGCTTCGGCCCCCAAACTGCGGAAAATGTCGCGGTAGATGTTGCCGATGATCTCCGGCTCCCGCGAAGCCGAAGGTACAATCGCAATTCGGGCTGTCGCTCCCCCCGCCGCTTCGACAAATGCGCGCAGAATTTTGCGATCTTGAACTTTGTCTTCGCCACCACCAATGACGATGACGGAAGGTTTCAGGGAGGGGGCCATGCTAGACGTACGCTGTCGATCTAAGTCCAGCATACTATCAGATAAATTCCACAAGTGTTGCCAAAGCACCACTTCCCCCACTCCCTGCGGTGGCCATGGGTATCCGCACCCACATTTACTGCCCAAACGCTCTCTATCCCTACCGATCCAAACCCAGCACTCGCTTCCACCCAAATTTCCAGGGCTTTCACGTCAAAAACCAAACCCAAAGCCCCTTTAGGTGACCTCTATTTATTCGCAACAGCAGCCAGTCATCTCACGGAAACGGCAGTGTTGGTAGGGGTGGGGGCGGCGCCCCTGCGACCCATTTTTAGAGGTGACCTTTAGTCGTTAGCCCACCACTCGTTGCCCAACAAATCGCAAATGCGATCGCGCTCCAAAAATTCGTGCAGCTCCAACTCCAACTCAATGTGGGGACGCTCCCGCTCCGGGAAAAACCGAAACAGCGTGTGCAAAGGTTGCCACCGCGACAGTACCCCCCGCTCCACCAACATCCGCGTTTCTTCGCGAATTGCTTCAATGGAGTAGGCCGGTCGGACTAGACAAGGCTCTTGCAGAGAGAGGGTCATAGGAATCCTAATTGGTAGAGTATAAACGTGTCGAGAAGCAGCCGATCTCCCGAACTCCCCGCTCCCAAACGAAACTTTAGTCACAGATAGGATTCAGAGAGCTGACCCAGAAACTTTGCCTGGCATCCTCAAGGAGCCCCCTTTACGGCACTCCCTCAACCCACTGGGTTGAGTCTGGGTTGAATTCGGGTTGAATTCGGGTTGAATTTTAGGACTGGTCTTGGATTTAAGCTTGGGCTTGATTTTGGGTTTAATCTATAGACCTTCGTCTGTCTAACGTCTGTCTAAATCTCTTGATTTTGGGTCTAATCTATAGAACCTCGTCTGTCTAAGTCTATAGATACCGAGTCATACTATAAATCCTAACCCGCCAGCTTTTACTTAACGTTCGCTTAACACCAACTTAACACCAACTTAACACCAAACACCAACTTAGCAGTGGCTTGACAATGGCTTAGCATGTTAGCCGAGCACTTGGTCAAAACCAACTCAAAACCCGACCTAACCTCCACCAGGTAGGCCCCTCAGCCCCATGGGCTCGCGAGCTTGAACTTGCTAGCTTGAGCTTGTGGACTGGAGTATCCGGAACTTGTGAAGGCATACTTAAAATAGATACTTAAAATAGATACTTAAAATAGATACTTAAAACTGATGATAGGTATACTGTAACGCTTGAGACCTTGCTTTGCAAGGCCATCTGTTTCATTTTATACAAAATAATGGCGGGCGCCATCCCCCCACACCCAAAGATTGGGGCATTTTCCCGTTCTTAATGACTTCTTAATGTCCAAGGATGAGGATTTGCGGCTTCCGTAGGGGGCATCTTGGCGCTGGATCGAGACTGCTACGCTGGTCATAGGTTTGGTGGGAGCGCTTTATGGGGCTGTTCGATGAGATTGGGCGTTTTCTGGAAACGCAGCTTGAGGACTACATCCGGGGCAATCCGCAGTTGGAGTTGTGGGCTTTGGAAGATCGGCTGCGGGCCCAGGAGACGGAGATGGGACGGTTGATTGGGGAGTTGCAGACCCGCGAGCAGAAGTTTCAGGATCAGATTTTGGCCCTGGCGGAGAAAGTGAAGGTGTGGCACGGCCGGGTGCAGACCACCCAGGCGGCAGGGCGCGCGGATTTGGAGGCGGCGGCCCGGGAGCGGGAAGCCGATCTGCTGAAGGAGGGGAACATCGTTTGGGCGCAGATGGACTTGGTCAAAAAACGCTTGGCGCAGGCATTGGAAATGCAAGCCCAGGTGAAACAGCGTCGTCAAGAAGTCCTGACCAAAATTGCGGCCCAGGGGCCGGCGAAGCAAAGTGCGAAGGCGAATCCGTTTGAGACGGTTGCCGGTCCGGGGCAGGGGGCCGCTCCGTTCGATGATTTGGAACGCCGCTTCCAGCAGTGGGAGATGGACGAGGAGGTGGCCCGCCTCAAACGCCAAATGGGCCGCTGAGGATTCGGCCAAAAACGCCTAGCCAAACGGGAGGGTTCGGGTGTATCTTGAGCTTACTTTAGACTGCCTTTTCCCGAAGGTCTGCTCGAAGATTACGGTAAAAAATGCCGGTAAAAAATTTTGAGAAACCGGGTTCGGGAAATACTGGAGGCTGTCTAAAGCCGCAATTCATTATTTTCATTCACCATTAAATTTCATTCACTACTAAGGAGTTTAACGATGGGTATCTCGGAATCGCAGGTTTTGACGGCGTTGGCGATCGCCTTGTTTCCGGCGGTGATGGCATTGCTGTTGGGGACGGCTCTCGCGGATGCCTAATCCCTAGGGACTGATGGCGCAAGCCGGAGAGAGGCGAAGACTGAGGCAAAGACTTCGGAACGAACCAGGGCAGAGATGGGGGCGAAAAGCCCCCCACCAGAATGGATTGACTTGCTGGATTGACTTGCTGGATTGACTTGCTGGATTGACTGGGGAGAAATTCCGGTGGTGTGTGGTGTTTTGAGTGAGAAAAACCCGTGAATTCCGCGAAAAAAGTCTCCTTGCGCGAGGAGCGCTCGGCTCCCTCAGTATTTCCGCGAAGGGCTGGGCAGGGAACCCAGGTGGTGCCGTTCCCTCGTCCCTTGCCTCCACCAGCCGTGCAACCGGTTCCGGGTACATCCCCACGGGCCGTATGGGGCCGGGGCTTGGAGTTGAGTGCCGCAATCGCGGTGAATTTGGCGCTCGCGACGGTGGCGATCGCAGCTTTGTCGCGGTTGATTCCCTACCATCAGCAGGAACAGGAGCGGCTGCGGGAGTTGTCGCTGGAGTTGCGGGATGCCACGGAGCGGGTAGATGGCTTGCGGCACACTTTGGCGAAAACCATGGATGCCCGGCAATCGGGGGCCGCTATGGAGCGGCGGGAAGGATGGTTGGCTCCGGGCCAGGTGTTGGTGTTGCCGGTGGAGCAGGCTCCGTCGTCGGCGCGGATGGGGACAACGGCGGTGGCAGAGACGCGCAACGTTGCACCTGAGCAATCAGATTAGTGATTTCGTCCACGATCGCCCGGTTTTGGGCATGGGTGGCGGGGCTTTGATTCAGAAAAATGCTGAAGGGAATATCGCCGGTGGGGGTTTCCAGGTAGCCGGCAAGGGCGGCTACACCGGTTAAGGTGCCGGTTTTTCCCCGGACATTGAGATGCCTCAGGCGGCGCTTGAGGGTACCGCTTTGTCCGGCGATCGCCAGGGATTGGCGCAAATCTTGGTTGTGGGCTTCGGTCTGCAACAGTTGGGTGAGGGCCTGCGGGGTGATGCGGTTCTGGCGGGATAGGCCCGATCCATCCGCAACCCAGAAAGCGCTGGCAGCAATTCCTCGGTGCTGCAAAAAGGTGGTGAGGTGCTGACGACCGCTGGCGGCGACATCCCCGCTGGTGGGTTCGCGGTTTCCAATGTGCCGCAACAGGAGTTCGCTGGTGTGGTTGTCGCTGTCTTGGTTGGCGTTGACCACCAAACTCCGCAAGGGCGGTGAATCTACGGCGGCGAGGGGCACCAATTCTGCCGGTGGCAATGCAGCACTTTGCAGGGGCGGGGGGGTGGGCAAGGCCCGC
>DMPD01000141.1 GCA_003456125.1 Cyanobacteria bacterium UBA8156
CCATCTGCATCGTGGTGATGCCGGTCTCGCGATCGCCGTGGGCTAAGCTCCACTGAATGGGGGCGGCGCCGCGGTATTTGGGCAGGAGGGAGCCATGGACATTGATGCAACCCTGCCGGGGCATGGCCAGTACCTCAGGGGACAAAATTTGACCGTAGGCCACCACCACAAACACATCGGCGGCAAGCTGGGCTAAACCAGCCAACACTTCGGGGTCTTTTCGCAGGCGTTGGGGCTGCCAGATGGGGAGGCCGGCCGCCAGAGCGACGGCTTTGACCGGCGAAGGGGAAAGTTGGTTGCCCCGCCCCCGGCGAGCATCGGGTTGGGTGACCACCCCCAAAACTTCGTGGGGCGATCGCAGCAGGGCTTCGAGGGTGGGTACGGCAAACGTAGGGGTGCCGAAAAATACAACCCGCATGGCATTCCAAGGGCTGGGCAGAGCCTGAGTATACTATGGGGAGCCAATTTGGGGAAAAGCCACATGGCACGGTTGAAGGCGATCGCCAACGGGATTTTGTTTTTTGTGTTGCTGGGGTTTGTGGGTTGGGAACTCTGGACGTTGGGGCGGGTGCTTTGGCAAAAGTTCGTGCTCGGGGCATGAAGGTGTTGTGGTTGGGGGCGATCGCCGCCTACCGGGTGCTGCTGTCGCCGCTGTTGGGGCCCAAATGCCGGTTTTATCCCACCTGCTCGCAGTACGCCTACGAGGCGATCGAACGGTTTGGGGTGGGCTCCGGTCTGCGGTTGACGGTGCAACGCCTGGGCCGCTGCCATCCCTTCACGCCGGGCGGTTACGATCCCGTACCGGAGCAGCTAATTTCCCGCCCACAGTCGCCGCAAGCCGTGGAAGACCGCATCGGGTTCCCAGCGCAAAAAATCGATGCCGCTGGCGAGGAGGTAGGGTTGCAGCAAAACGCCGCTGCCGCCGGTCAAAATCCCATGGCTGTGGGGAAAACGTTGCTGCCAGTCCTGGACAAATCCGGCGATCGCCCCGACCAATCCCCACACCACGCCGCTGCCGGTGGCGGCCGGGGTATTGTCCCCCCAGCGGGCCAAATCGGTTAGGGTTGCGGGCACGGCCAAACCCAGGGACTGGAGGGACTGGCGTTGGGCCGCGACACCGGGCAAGATGGCCCCGCCCGCCAGCCGGCCGGTAGCATCGACTGCGGTAACGGTCAGGGCGGTGCCACCATCGATGGCCAACAACGGTTGGTGTTGCCAAGCTCCCCACAGCACCAGGGCGCGATCGAGGCCGAGGGTGGGGTACAAATTTTGCAGGGGAATGTCCACCAGGGTGACCGTGCGGATTTGGGGCCAGGGGAATTGGGCCGCCGTGACCGTTGGCACCACCGAGGCCAACCAGACTTCGTCCCAGGGGCCCTGCCACGTCGCTACGGCGGCCAGGCCTTGGGCGCGGGGGGTGCACCAGGTTTGCCACAGGCGATCGCCCTGGAAGGCCGCCCCCCGCACCGATGAATTGCCCACGGCGATCGTCAATCGTGAAACCTCGGCCATAATCGGGAATAATGGGAACGTACCGGAGAGAGGTTCACCATGCCCCGCGAGCCACGGAAACCCAGCGAATACATCGTACACCTGATGATTGAGGGCAGCCACACCGTCGATGTGCGGTTCAATACCCTCGAAGAGGTGAGCGGTTGGTACAAGGGTAAGTTTGCCCCCAAGGCGGCCGAAGATGAGTTGATCCCGGTACCCACCCGCGAAAACAGCCAGGAAATTTTGTTTGTGCGGCCCAAGCGGGTCTCGGCGATCCATGTCGAGCCGTTCTTTTCCTCGAGCGTTAGTGCCGAAATGTTTGGCTGATGAGCGCTTCCCTGTACGAAACGGACTACCAACGGTGGCTGGAGCAAACGGCGGATTGCCTCCAAGCCCGCGACGGCGATCGCCTGGACTGGGTTCACCTCCTCGAAGAAATCGAAAGTTGGGGACGCAGCGATCGGCGGGCGATTGTCAGCTACCTGAGGCGGCTGTGGGAACACCACCTGAAGCTCGCGTATTGGACCGCGGAACGGGAGCGGTGTTTTCGCGGTTGGGATTTGGAAATGGCCAACTTTCGGCTGCAAATCCGGCGGCTGTTGGCGGATAGCCCCAGTCTGAGCGGACACCTGGAAACGATGTGCCCAGCGGGCTACCGGCCGCAGCGGTGCCCCTCACCCCGGAATTTTCTTTGGCCCAAGCCCTCGACGAAGATTGGCTGCCGTGGCAACCGGGTCTGTAACCTTGGTTCTATAATGGATCGGTTGCGCTGGGGAGGCCCGGTATGGTATTGGCACGTCCGCTCCAAGCTTTGGAAACGGAGGCTTTGGGGACAGAATCTTTGGCCACGCTGGAGAAGCCGGCGGCATGGACGGTGCGGGATAGCGAAGCCCTGTACCGGATGGAGGGTTGGGGAGAACCCTATTTCAGCATCAACCAGGCGGGCCATGTCACGGTATCCCCCCACGGCGATCGCGGCGGTTGCGTCGACCTTTACGAACTGGTGCAAGACTTGCAACGGCGGGGGCTGCGCCTGCCTTTGCTGATTCGGTTTTCGGATATTTTGGCCGATCGCATCGAGCGGTTGAATGCCTGTTTTGCCCGGGCGATCGCCCGCTACAACTATGCTGGGGTGTATCGCGGCGTTTATCCGGTAAAGGTGAACCAGCAGCGGCACTTGGTGGAAGAGGTGGTGGAATACGGCAAGCCTTACCAATTTGGTCTGGAAGCCGGCTCCAAACCGGAATTGTTGATTGCTCTGTCGTTGTTGCGCACGCCGGGGGCACTGCTGATCTGCAACGGCTACAAAGACGCGGAATTCATCGAAACGGCGTTGCTGTCGCGGCGGTTGGGGCAAAACCCCATCATCGTGATTGAGCAACTGGAAGAAGTGGCGTTGGTGATCGCCGCGGCCCGCAAATTGGGCATTGCGCCGGTGGTGGGGGTGCGGGCCAAACTGAACACCAAAGCCAGCGGTCACTGGGAAGATTCGGCCGGGGAGCGGGCCAAATTTGGGTTGCGGCTGTGGGAAATTTTGGCCGTGTGGGAACGGTTGCAAGAAGCGGGCATGGGGGATGCTCTGCAATTGCTGCATTTTCACATCGGTTCCCAGGTGAGTTCCATCGGTGCGATCAAAGATGCCATTCGGGAAGCGGCCCAGATTTACACCGAGTTGGTGCGATTGGGGGCTCCCATGGGCTACTTGGATGTGGGGGGCGGGCTAGCGGTGGATTACGACGGCTCCAAGACCAATTTTGCCGCCTCCAAGAACTATTCCATGCAAAACTACGCCTATGATGTGGTGGCCGGCATCAAAGACGCTTGCACCCAGAAGCGGGTACCGGTGCCCACCATCGTCAGCGAAAGCGGTCGGGCGATCGCCTCCCATCAATCGGTGTTGGTGTTTGAGGTGTTGGGCAGCGGGGCGATGACCCGGGAACCGCTGCCGGCCCCCGCCGCGGACGATCCCCTGCCGATCGCCAATCTTTACGAAACCCTGGCCAGCCTCACCCCCGCCACCTATCAGGAGTGTTACCACGATGCGGAACAGTTCCGGGACGAGGCGATCGCCGCGTTTGGTTTGGGGTATTTGAGTTTGCTCCAACGGGTCAAAGCCGAGCGGTTGTATGGGGAGTGTTGCGATCGCATTTTGGCGATCGCCCGGCAACAGGACTACGTGCCCGACGACTTAGAAGATTTGGAAAAAGCGGCGACGGTGTCTTACTACGCCAACTTTTCGGTGTTTCAGTCGTTGCCGGACAGTTGGGCGATCGATCAACTGTTTCCGATGGTGCCCATTCACCGTTTGGATGAGGAACCCACGGTGCGGGCCACCTTGGCCGATCTCACCTGCGACAGCGACGGGCGGATCGATCGCTTTATTGATTTGAAAGATGTCAAACCCTATTTGGAATTGCACCCGTTGCGGGCGGGGGAATCCTACTACATCGGGGTATTTCTGAACGGAGCCTACCAAGAAATTCTGGGGGATTTGCACAATTTGTTTGGCGATACCGATGCGGTACACATCCAGGTAAACCCGGACGGGTACAAAGTAGAACATGCGATCGCCGGGGATGCCATGGCCGATGTCTTGCGGTATGTGCAGTACGATCGCCAGGCGATGGTAGAGAGCATTCGGCGGGCCACCGAGCAAGCCTTGCAGCAAAAGCAGATGACCATCGAAGAGGCGCGGCGCTTGGTGGAAACCTACGAACGGTGTTTGAGCGGCTATACCTACTTGCAAAGCGAGAACCAATGAAGGGCAACAGGCCAGAACTCTTGGCTCCGGCGGGGGACTGGGAATGTGCCAAGGCTGCGGTGGAAAACGGGGCCGATGCCATTTACTTCGGCGTGGAGCAATTCAACGCGCGATTGCGGGCCCAGAATTTCACCTTGGCGGATTTGCCCGAATTGCTGGCGTTTTTGCACGGTCGGGGCGTGAAGGGCTACCTCACCCTCAACACCCTGATTTTTACCGAGGAATTGCCGGCGGTGGAGACCCTCCTGCGCACGGCGAT
>DMPD01000020.1 GCA_003456125.1 Cyanobacteria bacterium UBA8156
ACGGCTATCCCGAAGAAACCAATGCCCCCTACGGCATCGCCAAAAAGGCCCTGTTGGTGCAACTGGAAGCCTATCGCCAGCAGTATAACTTTGCCGGCATTTACCTGCTGCCCGTGAACCTGTACGGCCCCGGCGACAATTTCGATCCCCGCAGCTCCCACGTGATTCCAGCCCTGATCCGCAAAATTCACGAGGCCCAACAACGGGGCGATCGCACCTTACCGGTGTGGGGAGACGGTACCCCCACCCGCGAGTTTTTGCACGCCGAAGATGCGGCCCGGGGCATTGTCTTGGCAACACAGCACTACGACGAAGCCGCACCGGTGAACCTGGGCACCCGTCACGAAATTTCCATTCGGGATTTGGTCACCCTCCTGTGCCAACTCATGGATTTTGCCGGGGAAGTGATTTGGGAGACCCACCAGCCCAACGGTCAACCCCGCCGCTGCCTGGATACGGAACGGGCCCGCACCCAATTTGGCTTTGAGTCCCAAATCTCGCTGGAAGAGGGACTCCGGCAAACCATTGCCTGGTATCGGGAACACGCGGCTTAAACGCTGGATCGGGGTCGCGGCCGGAGCAATGTCCAAGCCACGATCATCCCCACGATCGCCAACAGCGCCATCCCATAGAACACAAATTGGTAGGAGCCAAAGATATCCCGCAGGCGGCCCGTGGCCAGGGTACCCAGCAGGGCCCCGACCCCATAGGCGGTAAACACCAGTCCGTAGTTTTGGGCGTAGCGATCGGGCGCAAAAAAAGGACATACTGCGGGCCGCCGCCGTGGCATCGAGGGCGATGGTTTCTTGACCCACGGAACTGGAAATGTCGATGGCGCTCAGACCCACCCACGTCCCGATGGCGTAGGCAACGGCACCCCATAGGCCACGCCAATGCCCGTACCGGCGATCGCCCCGCAGGCCAGCACCAACCTCCAGACATCCGTTGCCCAACCAGCCAGGATGTACCCCAGACCTACCAACAAGCCCCCCAACACCGTGGCCCGACGGGTTCCCAACCGCGGCAGGCCAAACCCGGTGATGGGCATAAACGCCGAGTAAAACAACAAACCAAAGGTAAAGGGCAACAGGCTTTCGGTCGCATTGAGACCCAACTCCTGAGCCAAGGGGTCACGAAAAAGGCTCCAGGCATAGACACTGCCCAAGCCCAGCAAAACCAACAGGCCCAGGGGAATCAGCAACCAGCGGCCCTGGAGAGCTGGCCATCCCAACACTTTGACGGGTCGTGTGCCCATGGCAAGATAGAGGCTCAGGTTACGGTAGGCAATTATGGTACGGGGACTGGTGCTGGGACTGCTGCTCTGGAGCTTGGTTGGGGGTTGGTTGGGGGCGATCGCCAAGCCCCTGTCCTTCAGCCATGCCAACCTCCAACACCGGGACTTTGCCGGCCAAGACCTGTCGGGATCGGGCTTCGCCAATGCCAACATGGAAGGGGCGAACTTCCAGGGGGCCAACCTCCGGGGCACCGTCTTCAGTGCGGCGATCGCCCGAGACACCAACTTTGCCGGCGCCGATTTTACCGGCAGCTTTCTGGATCAGACGGATTTTGCCCGGGCCGACCTGCGGGATGCTGTACTGGTGGATACTTTGCTGCTGCGCAGTACCTTTGACTACACCACCATCGCCGGGGCTGACTTTAGCGAGGCCATCCTGGATGGGGCACAAGTGAAGTTTTTGTGTGCCAGAGCCACCGGCATCAACCCCCAAACCGGCGTGGCTACCCGCGATTCCCTGGGCTGCGACGATTGAAAAGGGCAAGATGGGGCCTTGCATTTCCTACGGGAACCTGTATAGTTAGTGTTCTGTGTTTTGGGGGAGAGGCTTGGCTTCGTTAGAACCCCGAGGAGAAACAATGGCAAAACCAAAGTCCAAGCGTTTTCGGGCTGCCTTAGCCAAGGTCGAGCCGAAAGCCTACGAGCCGTTAGCGGCATTGGAGTTGTTGCGGGAAACCGCCACGGCCAAGTTCCCGGAATCAGCCGAAGCCCACATTCGCTTGGGCATCGATCCCAAGTATGCGGATCAGCAGTTGCGGACTACCGTGGTATTTCCGAAGGGGACTGGGCAAACCATCCGGGTGGCGGTCATTGCCCGGGGGGAAAAGGTCGCCGAAGCCAATGCAGCGGGAGCCGATATCTGCGGTTCGGAAGAACTCATCGACCAGATTGCCGGTGGCATGATGGATTTCGACCTGTTGATTGCCACACCGGATATGATGCCCAAGGTAGCCAAGTTGGGGAAATTGCTGGGGCCGCGCGGTCTGATGCCTTCGCCGAAAGGGGGCACCGTCACCGCCGATTTGACCTCGGCGATCGCCGAATTTAAGGCTGGGAAAGTAGAATTCCGGGCCGACCGCACGGGGATTGTCCACGTGTTGTTTGGCAAGGCTTCTTTTGTGGCCAAGGATTTGTTGGTGAACCTCAAGGCGCTCCAGGAGACGGTGGATCGGAACCGGCCTTCGGGGGCAAAGGGGCGTTATTGGCGCACCATGTATGTGGCGGCGACCATGGGGCCGGCGATCGAGGTGGATATCAGCACCCTGCGGGATCTGAAGGTGGACGAAGCTGCCTAGCGGCATCCCAGGGGAAAACACGTTTCTACAACCAGGCTTCAAGGGCAAGCTTCAAGAACAGGCTTCAAGGAGGTTAAACCGTCGTCTCAATCCAGACAACTGCATAACGCATCACTCAAAACGCCGAAGACCGTAGGGATGGGGTCTGCTTACCGCAGGTTTCCCATTTAAGAATCCTGCCGAGGCCGTTGCGAAGGATTGGGATGGGTTCCGATGCTTGGGCATGTGCTTGGACATGTGCTCTGGGTATCGGAAAACTCGCAACCTCGTTTCGGCGGAAGCTGGAGCGAGGTTTTGATTTATTAGGATATCCGATACCGGAGGAAACATGGGTCGAACCCGAGAGAGCAAAGAAGCGGTACGGGAAGGGTTGGAGACCGAGTTAGCCGATACCCAGATGGTGATGGTGATTGATTTTGCCACATTGACGGTGGCGGAAGTCACCAAACTGCGGCGGCAATTGCGGCCATCGGGCACGGTCTGCAAGGTCACCAAAAACACCCTCATGAAAAAGGCGATCGCCGGGCAACCGCAATGGGAGCCTTTGGGGGTGTTTTTGAAGGGCCCTTCGGCCTGCCTGCTGGTGAAGAAAGACATTGGTGAAGCCCTCAAGGCCTATCAAGCCTTTGTCAAAGAGACCAAGAAGACGGAACTGCGGGGGGGCGTATTCGACGGTCGGGCTTTGCCGCCGGATCAGTTGGATGCGATCGCCAAGTTGCCGCCGAAGGAAGTGTTGTTGGCCCAGATTGCCGGCATCCTCAACAGCGTGCCTTCCCGGTTGGCTGGCACCCTCAACGAAGTCCCGTCCAGCTTGGGGCGGGCGATCAACGAGGTGCCCTCCTCCTTGGCGCGGGCCCTCAAAGCCTACGAAGAGAAGCAAAAGGAAGGCTAGCTTGCTACAGCGGTCGGAATTTTGTGAAATTTGCTAAACCCCATTGGAGAAATCAACCATGTCGAAAGTCGAACAAGCCTTTGAAGTGATCACCAGCCTGAGCATTTTGGAAGCGGCGGAACTGGTGAAGATGATGGAAGACAAGCTGGGCATCTCGGCGGCGGCTCCGGCCGGCGGCATGATGATGGCAGCGATGCCGGCGATGGCGGCCCCAGCGGCGGCGGCTCCGGCGGAGGAAGTGGAAGAGAAGACCGCTTTCGATGTGTCGTTGGATGAAGTGCCGGCGGACAAGAAGATTGCGATCCTGAAGGTGGTGCGGGAAATCACCGGTTTGGGTCTGAAGGATGCCAAGGAATTGGTGGAATCGGCGCCCAAGGTGGTGAAAGAAGGCATGAACAAGGACGATGCGGCCGCGGCCAAGAAGCAACTCGAAGAAGCCGGCGCCAAAGTCAGCATCAAGTAGTTCGGGCGAAGCCAGGAAGCGGGTTCGGCCTTTTGTCTGCGCCCGCTTCCCGGATTTATCCGCTTAATCGCTTTGTACGTAAATGAAGGAATCCAACTGGAGGTCAACGGCAAAACCGCTGGCTTCGCCTTCGTCGAATTTCAGGGACAATTTAAGACGGCCCTTTTCGGTCAGCTCCATGTTTTCGACGCGCAGCTCTGAATTGACCTGCCGCATCACTCGGTTTCCACTCGCTCTTCGGTTCTCCTTGGACAACTCCCAAGTAGCCCCCACGGTATAACCCGGTTCCAGCTCCAAGGTCGGATCTTTGAGCTTCAAGCCAATGGCCACCAGTGTTCTATAGCCCTCCTCATCGGTCAGACGCTGAAAGGTACCCAAATTGACGGGAGTCCGGCCCAAGAAATCGTCCAAAAGTTTTGGTGTCAAAGGCACACTCAGCGGTCGGACAAGCAAAGCTTTCTCTCTGGGGCTGAAGACAGCAAAGCCGCTCTGGAATTCAAAAGTGCGGCGGTTTAGGCGGAGAGTACCGCTGGCCTGGTGATCGGCCAGAACGTCCTTAGGGGCGGAACGGGCGATCTGTGGCACTTTACCACCGGTGAGGCCATATTGGGCGATCGCTTGGCCGTGAACAATCAGAACCACACACGCGGCTGCGATCAGCAATCGCAGGGATTGAGCCGAAAAGATGCTCCCGCCACGGGGGGCAGCCATTTTCATAGCAAAGACAAGGATGCCGCCCAACAGACCACCAACGGAAGCCAGCGGCACCACGAAAATTACTGCCCCGGAGACGGGATAGCAAAATATCAGCACGACCAAGCAGATGCCGCCGAGGATGGGCTGTTGCAGAAGGGTGGCCACGCCGCTGCCGATGGAAGCGAGGGTAATCAATACCGCCCAACCACCCACCAAAGCGTAAACGTTGCCCATCGCTAGGGATAGGGCACCTACAACGATAGCGGTGCCCACAATCAGGGGCAATTCTTGGCTGCGAAAAGCCGATAAACCGGAAATATCGACGGTGATTTCTTTGGCGGCAGGGGGCGATCGCCGGGTGCCGGCTCGCCGTACAGCCGTGGTATCCGAAACGACCTCGCGGCTGGGGGGAGGTTCTACGACCGGGGGTGGGGGTTGCAAAAAGGCGATGGTGGCTTCTGGGTTGTGGCAGTAGCGGCTGAGCCATATCTTCATGTCTCGCAGAAAGCCCTTGTCTGCCTGCAAGGACTGCATCAGGGTCTGACCGGTTTCCGGCAAAGCACTCAAGCGCTCCGCCAAGCTGGAGGGGTCATCCAACCAATCCGCCAAAACTTGGAGCAGGAGAAGCTGCTCCGCCAAGGGCAAGCGGTGAAAGGCCTGCACAGACTCCATGACTTTGGCATTCGGGCGATCGCCCTCTACGGCCAGCAACATCCGGTTGCGAACAAAACAGAAGTCCGATCGGTTTTTCGGCAAGGATGGGGTTGGTTCGGCCGCTGGCATAACCAGCGTGTGCTGGTAATCTATGGCTTCTTCCCCCAAGGGCCGGCTGTACACCGCGACCTCCCTCAGGGTAGGCGCTTTTGCCACCAATACCGCTTGAATGGCTGCCAACAGCTCCGAAAATTCACTGCTGTCCGGGCTGAGGGTTTCGGGCCGGTTGAGGTACAGCGATAGCGCTGCACTCTCTTCGACAACTTGAATAATCACTGCCTAAGGTTCGGCCGCTTGCTGCAACGGCAACGTGACCAGCTCCAGTAAATCGGACATAAAAGCTATTGAGCGCTGCGTACATCTTACCAACAGGGTAGCCCTATGCAAGACCATCAGCCGCCGATGCGGGCCATGGTGCGGGTGTAGCGATCGCCCCCTCGTTCGCGATCTTTGAAGTGAATGTTGGTTTTATCCTGCAGAAGCTGGGCCACGGTCGCTTGCAGAAGGATGGGATCGGCTCCTCCCCGGAGCCAAGTTTTGAGGTTTTGTTGGCCCACTTCATTGAGCAGGCAAGGTCTCAGCCAGCCATCCGCCGACAGCCGCAAGCGATTGCAGCGATCGCAGAAGCACTCCGACATCTGGCTAATAAATCCTACGGTGCCCTGGGCATCCCTCAGCCGAAACACATCGGCGGGGCCGTTCCCCTGGCAGGTGGCCGGCTCCAACCCAAATTGATCTTGCAATTGCTGGCGCAACGTGGCCGAATCCACCCAACCTTTTTCGCCAAACAGGGTCTCGTTGCCGATGGGCATAAACTCAATGAACCGCACGTGCCAGGGACGATCCAGCGTCAGGGCCGCCAAGGCTGGTACTTCTTGGTCGTTGATCCCCGGAATCACCACGACATTGAGTTTGAGGGGGGCAAATCCTACGGCCGCCGCCGCCAAGATGCCGTTCCAGACCCGTTGCCAGCGATCGCGCCCGGTGATTTTCTGAAAGGTATCTGGGTTTAGGGAATCCAAACTGATGTTGAGGCGACGCAATCCGGCTTGGTAGAGGGGTTCGGCCAGGGGCGCAAGGCGATCGCCGTTGGTGGTGAGGGCCAAATCTTGGACTCCGGGCAACGCCGCCAGCGATCGCACAATGTCTACGGTATCGGCCCGCAGCAGGGGTTCCCCCCCCGTCAACCGAAACTTGCGAAACCCCAGCGGGACAAACACATCCCGCACCAGGGTGACCAACTCGCCATGGGTCAGCAGCTCGGGCAGCGGGCTAGCTGGCTCCACCCCATCGGCCGGCACACAATAGGTACAGCGGTAATGGCAGCGATCGATCAGGCTGATGCGCAAATAATCCACAAACGGCATGGACGAAATCCGGCAAATGTCTCCTTCGATCCTACTCCCTGCGATCGAGCGTTATGGCTTCAATTGCTACTGCAACCGCCGCACCCCCCACAGCCACTACCTCCCCCGCTATCGCTGGCGCCGCCCCAATCTCCGGCAGAAATAGTGCTGGCACCGCCATCGGTTGGCGGTACCGGTGTCAGCAACTTTTTCCAGTCGGCAAAACCGGCATCGGGCAACACGGCGATCCCCCACAGCGCGAAGGCCCAGGAGAGTTGGGGGTCGTTGTGTTCCATCGTCTCCTTGGCCACGGGGGCTCGGAGCTCGCGCAGGACTCGATCGCCCCAACGGCTCCGCTGCACTGGCTGTAGGGCAAAACCGAGGCTGGCGATGGCCACACCGATGCTCATCAGCAACAAAAAGCCCACCGGTTTGCCTCGAGCCAGGCCCACCCAGATTTTGATCGCCCCCAACCCCAGCAGAGCGGCGATCGCCAGCGCCGGGACAAGTTGGGCTTGGCAAGCTTGGGCGGGTTTCACCAACAACCCCAAGGACTGGAGCTGCTCGCGGACGGTACGGAGGGATGGCCCCGCCGCCAACCGCACGGCCGACAGGGTGCCATGGATGGCGATCGCCTCGGCAACGGCTGATTCGAGGGCATGGGAAAAATCCGTTTCGATGCCCTGCCACACCAAAGCATTGGCCTGAACCGTGACCCATTCCTTTTGGATGAAGCCGGTCAGCACCGTATCGACCGCGCGACCCGCGCCGGCCGCCAGGTAGGCCGCCTCGTAAGTGTCCAGAGATACCGCAGCCTCGGTGGGCGCCGGCAATCGCAGGGCAGAGCGCAGGGAGGAAGCCACGGCGATCGCCAACACGGCCAGCAGAAAGTAAAACGTTAAAAATGCGGAACCGGTAAATTCCAACGGGCTGGCTTGCCCCTGGAACGCCCAGACCAAAAAGAGCAAAAGACCGAGAATCAAGAGCTTTTGGCTTTGCCCAGCCGAGAACATCAACCGTGGTTTCGGCACGATCCAATTTTGGTGAGAATTCACCCAAACAAACTGCCCGTGGTGCCCAAAGCGATCCTGTGGCTCCGCCCAAATGTCGGCTGGGGGTGCTTCACCGAAAAATTGCGTGTAACTCGCGAGGGTCTGGGCATACCAGCGGTGAAACTTCTGCTGCTCGGCGGGGCCCCCTTGGGTGGGCTCATGGTGGAGAGGCATTTGCAACACCTCTGGGCCAAAATGCTCCCAGTACGATCGCGTGTAGCTCAGGTGGAGGTGCCAGACCCGATCCACCGGCTCGGATGGGGTGACCGGATGGCCCGCCGCCACCGCCAAAAACGCAAACTTTTTGTACTCTGCCACTACCCTCTCGGCATAGACCAACGACCAAGCGTGTTCTCGGGCCAAACGCTGCACAAACGACAACGTGACGGCGGTCGGCTCGAAGGCAAAGGCTTGAATGCGTTGATAGAGAGCGGCTTGCTGCGGGTTCATGCCTGGAGTCCCCATCAATGGGCTTGCACGGTGGTGCCTTCGGTGGCCAGGGTGAGGGGTTTGGCGATCGCCGTGATGTCGTGGGTGTGCCAGGTGGCCAGGGCAGCGGTACCGATGGCTTCGAGTTTGGCGGTTGGCGCCAGCGCCAGGAGGGTGGGGCCCGCCCCGCTGATCACCAAGCCGATCGCACCGGCGGCGATCGCCGCTTCCCGGACGGACTCCAGACCGGGGATGAGGCTTTGGCGATAGGGCTGGTGGAGGCGATCGTGCAGGGCCGCCTGGAGCCATTCCAGGTTGCCGGTGGTGAGGGCCTGGGTCAGTAGGGCCAGATGGGCGGCATTGAACACCGCATCCTTGAGAGGGACTTGTTTGGGCAACACTTGCCGCGCCTTGCTGGTGGACAATTCAAATTCGGGGATCAGAGCCACCACGCCCAATTTTTTCGGCCAGGACAACCCGCAAATTTGCCAATCTTGCCCTTGCATCGCCACCAATTGGCAGCCCCCCAACAACGCCGGCACCACGTTATCGGGATGGCCTTCGGTTTCGATCGCCAGCCGCAGCATTTCCGCGCGCTCGAGGGGCGAACCCGCCAGCAAATTGGCCCCCATCAACCCCCCGACAATGGCTGTGGCCGAACTCCCCAGACCGCGGGACAGGGGCACCTGCATTTTGATATCCAGGGCCACCACCGGTTTGGGGCGACCGATGTAATCGAACAACCGCTCCAGGCTTTGGTAGACCAAATTGGTTTTGTTCTTCGCAATTTTTTCGGCCCCTGGGCCCGAAGCCGTCACCCGCAGTTCTTCTGCTTCGGCGAACTCAAACCGATTGTAAAGGGACAATGCCGCCCCCAGGCAATCAAAACCGGGGCCCAAATTCCCCGTGGTAGCGGGTACCGTGACGGTGTAGGCAGCCATCCATCCCGAAAAACGCAGTTTCTGCTAGATTAACGCACATTCGCAACCGTGACTGTAAAGAAAAATCCCCAGGTACACTGAGGAGTGAGGTTCTGGCAGGGCCATGATTCCGCAGCGGTTGGTTTTGAGAGATTTTCTGAGTTATCAGACCCTAGATTTGGATTTGGCCGGCATCCGGGCCGCTTGCATCTGGGGGGCCAACGGGGCCGGCAAATCTTCCCTGCTAGAAGCCATGATCTGGAGTCTGTGGGGAAAAAGCCGGGCCGTCAGTGAAGAGGATTTGATCCGCACCGGGGCCCTGGAAGCCCAAGTGCGGTTTCGGTTTGCGGTGGGGGAGGTCTCCTACCAAGTGTGCCGCACCCGCAGTCGGGGGGGGGGCAGCACGGTGGAATTTCAGGTGGTGGTGGACGATCGCCTGCAATCCTTGACGGGGCGGGGTCTGCGGGCTACCCAGCAACTCATTATCGATCGCCTCAAACTGGACTACGATACGTTTCTGAATTCGGCGTATTTGCGCCAAGGTCGGGCCGATGAATTCATGTTGCGGCGGCCGGCGGAACGCAAACAGATTTTGGCGGAAATTCTGGGCCTGAACGAATGCGATCGCCTGGCGGAAAAAGCCCGCGACGTGGCCCGGCGCTGCAAAGGCGAAATTCAGGCCCTGGAACGGCAGCAAAGTATTTTGCAAAAACAGCAGCAAGAGTTGGGGGACATTCCCGCCCAGATCGCGGCCGTCACGGAGGAATGGCAGGCCTTGCAGACCGCCGCCGGGGGCGATCGCCAACACCTCCAGGCTTTGATCCAGCGGCAACACCAACGGCAGCAACTCCAACAGGCCCAGGAGTGGTGTCGGCAGCATTTGGCGACCCTGACCCAAACCCTCCAACAGACCGCGCAACAACAGGAGCAGTTGGCGACCCAGATGGGGGAATGGGCGGAAATTTTGACCCGCGCCGGTGCCATTCGGGCTGCCGCCGATCGCCATCGTG
>DMPD01000019.1 GCA_003456125.1 Cyanobacteria bacterium UBA8156
CATCTCACGGAAACGCCAGTGTTGACGAGAACCAGGGACGAGGGCGGTGCCCCTGCGACCCATTTTTAGAGATTACCTATAGAACGCCGCCTCACATCTCAAGCAATGAAATCTCCGGGAACGGAAGGTTCAGCATCTTTCTCACAGACTAGGATACCTTTGAAGCGCGAAGGGGAAAAATGATGCGTCAGACACTCATTCTTGAACTCAGCGACGAAGTTTGTATCAGCCAAGCCGAAGGTGCGGGTACATCCCCAACCCACTGGCTTGCACGACTCTAGGGCAGCAGTATTCAGAGACAGGTATAGCCCCGTGCAGCGCACTGCAAGCAGCTCGAGCACGCTTTGAGCAACACTTCGGGGATAAACCTCCGCCATGCCACATGGGTCAGCGGCACTGCAGGAGGGGATAGGGGTAGAGTGTTCCAAACAAACATTTTTCGGGCCTCCTTGTTGGTATGGTAGAAACTTAGGTGTATATTCCTAACACCGCCTTTTCGTTACGCTCTAGCGCCCCCAAACCCCATTTCTGTATGCGGATTCTCAAGATTTTGACCTTACGCGGCCCCAACCAATGGAGCGTGGACAAATACAAACTGGCTGTACTCCGGCTGGATTTGGAAGAGTCGGTGAGCGATCGCGAGGTGGCGAAAGTATGGCGAACGGCCTGCGATATTTTGCCAAACTTGGGGCAACTGCGGCAATCTTTGGAAATCGCTCGGGGACAGAACGGCACCGGGCCGCAGGCGGATGTACTGTTGTTGCCGCAAACGGTGCAGTTGGTGGCGTTGCAGTTGCAGCGGCAGACGGGGATGGCGGTGGACTTTGGTTTGGTGCGGGAATTGCCCGAACGCGATCGCCATTTGGTGGTGTTTGAGTATGTGTACGAGGGGGCGGCCCGGTACGCCGCGCGGGCAGCGGTGCGCCTATGTCAGAGCATTTTGGAGGAGGGAGACTACCCCGATTCCGAATTGCAGCAAGACCTTTCGGACTTGACGGAACTGCGGTTGGATGCCCAATTGGGGCCCAGCACCGAATCGATTGTGGCCGAAGCGGTGGCGCGGAGGATTCCCTGGCTGGAGTTGGGGACGCGGGCTTTGGTGCAATTGGGGTACGGGGCGGCCCAAAAACGGATTCAGGCGACCCTCACCGGCGCTTCGGGGATTTTGGGGGTGGAGTTAGCCTGCGACAAGGACGGCACCAAAACGGTATTGCGGGATGCGGGGATACCGGTACCGAAGGGCACCACCATCAGCAATCCCGAAGATTTGGAGGATGCGATTTTGGATGTGGGGGGGTTCCCCATTGTGATCAAACCCCTGAACGGCAACCACGGGCGGGGTGTGAGCATCGATGTGCGCACCCCCTTAGAGGCAGAAGATGCCTTTGCGATCGCCGCGGTGGTGTCACCCGACGTCATTGTGGAGCGGTTTCATCGGGGGCGGGATCACCGGGTGCTGGTGGTGAATCACAAGGTAGTGGCGGTGGCGGAACGGGTGCCCGCCCATGTCATCGGCGACGGGCGATCGACGGTGCAGCAACTGATTGACATCGTGAACCAAGACCCCCGGCGGGGAGACGGGCACGACAATGTTTTGACCAAGATTGTGGTCGATCGCACCAGTGCGGACGTGTTGCAGCGGCAGGGGTACCGTTTGGATTCGGTCGTACCGGCCAACGAGATTGTGTATTTGCGGGCGACGGCTAACCTGAGCACCGGCGGCATTTCGGTCGATCGCACGGACGACATTCACCCCGAAAACATTTGGTTGGCGGAGCGAATTTCCAAGCTGATTGGGTTGGACATTGCCGGGATCGACATTGTGACCGAGGACATTAGCCGGCCCCTCGCGGACGTGGATGGGGCCGTGGTGGAAGTGAATGCCGCCCCTGGATTTCGGATGCACACGGCCCCCAGTGCGGGCCAACCCCGGAACGTCGCGGCGCCGGTATTGGACATGTTGTTTCCGGCGGGCACCTCAGCCCGGATTCCCATTGTGGCGGTGACGGGCACCAACGGCAAAACCACCACCACTCGGGCGATCGCCCGCATTTTTCGGGAGACGGGCAAAGTGGTGGGGTACACCACCACCGACGGCATTTACATAGGTCAGCATCTGGTGCAAAAGGGCGACACCACCGGGCCCCAGAGTGCCCGCACCATTTTGTGCGATCCCACCGTGGAGGTGGCGGTGCTGGAATCGGCGCGGGGGGGGATCCTCCGTTCCGGGCTGGCCTTTGATGGGTGCGATGTCGGGATTGTCACCAACGTCCAGGCGGATCACCTGGGCAGCAACGACGTGTATACTCTGGAGGATATGGCCCGGGTGAAGGCGGTGGTGGCCCAAGCGGTGCACCCCAACGGCTATGCCGTCTTGAACGCCGACGACGAGCGGGTGGCGGCCATGGCGAAGTCCGTGCGGGGTCAGGTGGCCTTCTTCTCGCTGTCGCCCACCAACCCCCTGGTGCAAGAGCATGTCGCCAAAGGCGGTTCGGCGGCAGTGTATGCCGATGAGTACCTGTGTATCCTCAAAGGGGATTGGACGTTGCGGGTCGAGCGGGCGGCGGCCCTACCCATGACGTTGGGGGGGCGGGCCACGTTCATGATCCAAAATGCTTTGGCGGCGGCTTTGGCCGCCTTCTGTCAGGGGGTGCGGATCGAAGACATTCGCACGGCGTTGATGGCCTTTGATACCTCTGCGAAACAGACGCCCGGCCGCATGAATCTGTTCGATCTGGGGCGGTTTCAGGTACTGGTGGACTACGCCCACAATCCGGCGGGGTTCCGGGCGATCCAAGACTTCTTGCAAAACTGGTCGGGCACCAAAATCGGCGTGATCGGTGCGCCGGGCGATCGCCGCAACGCCGATATCGAAGAATTGGCGGAGTTGGCGGGCGAGATGTTTGATTGGGTGATTGTCAAAGAAGATCTGGATTTGCGGGGTCGGGCACCCGGCGAGGTGGCACGGTTGCTGCGGCAGCGGATCGCAAAGGTGAAGCCCAACCTGCGGTGCGAAGAGATTTTGGATGAGCGGGCAGCGCTTGCCTATGCCCTGGAACAGGCTCCCGAGGGTTCCTTGGTGGCCATTTTCCCGGAAAAAGTGGATACGACCATTGCCCAAATTGAAGCGGCTCAGCCCCCCCACCTGAAAGCGGATCGGGTTTTGGCCTCTGGCTAAGGGCCGTCAACGGAGTTAGGAGGGCAACAGGGGCCTTCAGGACAAATTTGGCTTCCGTTCTGCAAAAAATTCCCCTCCTTGGGAGGGGTGGCAGGCATAGCCTGACGGGGTAGTAAACCCTCCTCCCGCAGCAAGAACCACCCCTAGCCTCTCCTCCAACAGAGGGGAATAAAGAAAACCAACGGAGATGCCTTAAACCGCCTGTTCACAGCGGTATAGGATTCTTAGGTACGATCCAAGTCTTCCAGTTGAATGCGGGGATCGACCCATTTCAACAACAAATCCGCCACCAAATTTCCCAGCACCAGCAAGATGGTGCCCATCATCAATCCAGCCATCACCAAGTTCACATCTTTTTGTCGCACCGCATCCAACAGCAACCGCCCCAACCCCGGCAGCCCGAAAAAGAATTCCGTGATGAACGAGCCCCCCAACAACCCCGCCAACTCAAAACCCAATAGGGTCACCAGGGGGTTGATGGCGTTGCGCAAAGCGTGCACGTAGATCACGCGATGTTCCGGTAATCCCTTGGCCCGGGCGGTGCGCACATAGTCTTGCTGCAGTACGTCCAACAACTTCCCGCGCATCAACCGTTGGAGTCCGGCAAAACCCAATACCGTGAGGGTCAACGTCGGCAAAGCGAGGTGGTGCAGAATGTCCAACATTTGACCCCACCATGGCAAATCGCCAAAGTCAATGCTGGTGAAGCCCCCCACCGGAAACAAAGCGGTACTCTGGGCAAACCGCAACACCAAAATGGCAAACACAAACGAGGGAAAGCCCTGCAACAAATAACTCACCACCTGGATCAGGCGATCGGCAGCGGTGTTTTGGCGGACGGCGCAGTAGATGCCCAAGGGAATGCCGATCGCCCAAGTGGTAACCAGGGTCAAGACCGATAGCAACACCGTGACCCCGGCCCGTTGGGTAATCAGGGGCAACACCGGCGCATTGCCCTGGCACGATCGCCCCAGGTTGCCCTGCAACGCGCTCCCCAACCACCGGCCGTATTGCTCCCAGAGGGGGCGATCGAACCCCAAGCGCTCCCGTTCCGCCTCCAGAAAGGCCCGGGGAATGTTGGGGCTCAGTTTGATGTCGGCGAGGCAATCCCCCGGCGACAATTTCAACAGCAAAAAGCTCTGAATCGACACCAGGAAAACCACCACCAGGGCTTGCAAAAACCGCCTAACGGCGAAGTTCACGGTGTCGGCAGACCAACCCATATTGGCGTTAGTGGTAAGACAACAACGAAACGACGGGCACGTTGTCCGGCAGGTTTTGCCGCCCGTCCAAGAACATCAATTCGATGGCAAAGGCAAACCCCGCCAGCTTGCCACCGGCTTGTTCAATTAGTTTGGCCGCTGCCCCGGCGGTACCCCCGGTGGCAATGACGTCATCCACGATCAACACCCGTTGACCCGGAGCGATCGCATCTTGGTGCATTTCCAGGCGATCCGTGCCGTATTCCAGAGCGTATTCGACACTGTAGGTGGGGCAGGGCAACTTACCGGGTTTCCGCACCGGCACAAATCCGCAATTCAGTTGGCGGGCCACCGGTGCTCCCAAAATGAACCCGCGGGACTCGATGCCTACCACCAGCGCAATGCCGATGCCCATAAACGGTGCCGACAACCCCTCAATCAACGTATCCAACCCTTCGGGATGGGCCAACACGGGTGTAATGTCTCGAAAAATCACCCCCGGCTGCGGAAAGTCGGGCACATCGCGAATCAGGTCTTGGATATTAACGGACATTGGTCGAAATTCCCCCCTCACTCAGCACTAGATCCCCCTGCTCGCCCGAACAGCGGTACAGATTCGCATTATACCCCCGGCTACATCTCGCTACAATGTGACTATTCTTGCACTCCCAAGCAACAACGTGCACGCTCTGTCCATCCCTACTTGGTGGATTCACCTGGCCAGCGTTCTGGAATGGTCCTGGGCCATTGTTTTGGCCTGGCAATACGGGGCCCGCGTCCCGGGCTGGCGGGCGATCGCCTATGGCATGTTGCCCGCTTTGGCCAGCGCTCTCTGCGCCTGTACTTGGCACTTTTTCGACAATGCCCCGGCTTTGAATTGGTTGGTATCGCTGCAAGCCGTCCTGACTGTGGGGGGCAACACCACGTTGGCTTGGGGGGCCTACATCCTCTGGCGGGAGCGCACCAAGCCATGCTAGACAACACGTTGTTTGGCTTGTCGTTGTTTCCGTACCTGGTGTTTCTGGGATTCGCCACGCGATCGGGACGGATGCCTCGCCTAACCCTTTGGGGGTTCTACGGTACGTTGGTGTTTGTGGCGGTGACCATTCCTGTGGGGTTGTACGCGCAGCGGGTCTACGGCACTTCCCTGGCCAATGTGGATGTGCTCCACGGGGCGGCCGAAAGTTTGCTCACCCTGACCAACGTGTTGGTGGTGTTGGGTCTCAAACGCGCTCTGCGTCCTTGAGGGTTATGCCCAAATCCACGATCGCCTACTGGAATCCCCTCGACCCGTCCCAGTCAGAGCAATGGCAACCCATGGTCTGGAAACCACGGCCGCATATACCCGCTTGACCCGGTTTTTGCCGGACACCGCTGCCATGGGGAGCCAATGCCATACCTACCCGGAAGAAATTTTTGGCGTGAGCGGTTAGCGGCGCCCTAAAGACAGTCTTCCCAGCCGGCCCAAGGGATATCCCCGCGATGGGCCAAGGCCAATTGGGCATAGCGCCGGGCATGCTCCCGGTTGTGGGCGATTTCGGCCGGGGTGAGTTCCCGCCGGACGGTGGCGGGAATGCCGGTGACCACCACACCGGGCGGCACGTCTTTGGTGACGACGGCGCCGGCCCCCACCACGCTGCCGACGCCAATGCGGGTCCCTTCCAACAACACGGCTTGGATGCCAATCAAACTCCCCTCCCCAATGTGCAAGCCGTGCAAGACGGCCCCATGGCCAACGGTGACATAGTCCGCCAAAATCATGGGAGTGCCGGGATCGCCGTGGACGATCGCCCCATCCTGCAGGTTGGTAAACGCGCCCATCCGAATCGGGTTGAGATCGCCGCGCACGATCGCCCCGTACCAGATGCTGGCGCCCTCTCCCACCGTGACATCTCCGACCACGGTGGCGTTGGCCGCCACAAAATAGGCGGCACGCAAATCGGGCACTGGAAAATTGTGGAACATCGCGGGTGTTGGTTACCGATATGGGTTGGCCTTACTTGGCTTCGAGCCAATTGTGCCCCAAGTGGGCTTCCACTACCAACGGCACCGCCAACGGCAAGGCGTGCACCATGCGATCGCAAATGGGACGAACCACCGCCTCTATTTCCGCTTCGGGCACTTCAAACACCAGTTCATCGTGCACCTGCAACAGCAACCGGGTTTGGTACCCCCCTTCCCGCAAAAATTGGGCGATCGCCACGGTGGCGCACTTGATGAGATCGGCACTGGTGCCCTGAATCGGAGCATTGAAGGCCGCCCGGAGGAGCGCCGCCCGGTATTGTTTGGTGGCGTTTGGGAGCTCGCGAAAGTACCGCCGGCGACCCAGCACGGTGGTGACGTACCCATCGCGTTCGGCAGCGGTTTCCATTTCGCGGGTGTAGGCGGTGAGGCGGGCATACCGCTGGTGAAAAATCTCGATGAATTGACGGGCTTCGGTACTGGAAATTCCGGTTTCTCGGCTGAGTTTTTGGGCCCCCATGCCGTAAATGATGCCGTAGTTGATGATTTTGGCCAGCCGTCGCTCTTCGACCGTAACGTCACTTTTGTTCAACAGCAATTGGGCGGTGCGCTCGTGCACATCGATGCCGGCGCGGTAAGCCTCCACCAGTTCCGGTTCCTGGCTGAGGTGGGCCAAAATCCGCAATTCAATTTGGGAATAGTCAATCGAGAGCAACCGCCAACCGGCTTCGGCCACAAACGCCGCCCGCAAGCGCCGGCTGAAGGGGGTGCGCACGGGAATGTTTTGCAGGTTGGGGTTGGAACTGCTGAGGCGACCGGTGGCCGTGGCTGCCTGGTTGAAATCGGTGTGAATCCGTTGGGTGGCCGGGTGAATGAGCTGGGGCAGGGCATCGGCATAGGTGGATTTGAGTTTGGCCAGGGTGCGATGCTCCATCACCGCATCGATCAAAGGATGGGTTCCCTCCAGTTTGGTCAAGACGGCGGCATCGGTGGAATATCCCCCCGCACTGCGTCGGGATTTCTGCCGGAAGGTGTCTCCCAGCAACGCTTCCAACACTTCACTGAGTTGCTTCGGGGAATTTAAGTTGAATTCCCGACCGGCGGCGGCAAAGGCGCGGTGGGCGATCGCCGCCAAATCCTGCTCGAATTCCGCCGATAGGGTCGCCAAATACTCCCGATCCACTTTGATGCCCGTCCATTCCATATCCGCCAAAATCGGTTCGAGGGGCAATTCCACCTCGTACAGCAGTTTGGCGAGGGCCGGCACCGCCTGCAATTGGGCTTGGAGCAGGGGATAGAGCCGGTAGGTCACCCACACATCGGCCCCGCAATAGGCTGCTGCTTCCGGGATGCTCACTTCGGCGATCGTGGCCCGCTTTCCCACCAATTCTTTGTAACTCTGGGTAGTCACCTGCAGGTAGGTTTCCCCCAGATCGGAGAGGTTGTGGGGGGCCTCCGGATCGACCAGGTAATGGGCCAGCATGGTGTCAAACACCACCCCTTGGAGCTCGAGACCCGCCCGCCGCCACACCAGGCGATCGAATTTGGCGTTTTGCAACACCTTGGGCTGTTGGGGATCGGTCAACAAGGGTGCCAAGCGCGGCTTGACATCTGCCCAAGCCAAGTTTGGCCCGGTGGTGTGGCCCAGGGGAATGTACACCACACCGTCGGCCCAGGCCGCGCCAATGCCCACCAAATCCGCTTGATGGGGATGCAACGCGGTGGTCTCGGTGTCCCAAGCCATCAGAGCGGTTTCGGCCACCCGGGCCGCCACCCAAGCCGCCAACTTGTCCAGGGTATCCAGAATTTCCGGTGTGACCACCAAGGGGGCGATCGCCGGCGGATTGTCAGCGGCGGTGAACCCAAACCACAACTCGCCCTCCGGTGCCGATGGCGCGACCGCCCCACCCAACCGCTGTTGGATGTCCGGCAATTTGCGAATGAATTCCTTGAGTTCCAGTTCCGCCAACAACGGAGTCACTTCGTCGGTCTCAAACCCCTGCAACCCCAAGTCCGCCGGCGCGATCGCCAACGGCACGTCCAAGCGAATTTGGGCCAAAAAGTGCGAGTGCTCGGCGGCTTCGCGACCGTCCCGCAACTTTTGGGCGATCGCCCCTTTCATAGCCGGTAAAGCCTCCCACAGTTGGGCGAGGGTGGGATGTTCTTGCAACAGTTTGATGGCGGTCTTTTCGCCGATGCCCCGCACCCCGGGAATGTTGTCGGAGGGATCGCCGCACAGCGCCTTGAAGTCCACAATTTGGGCGGGGGTGACCCCCATCTTGGTCTGCACGTCGCCAGAGCGGTATTCCCCCACGCTGTCTTTGGGCCCCAAATGCAAGACCGAGACCGGCGTTTCGTCCTCCACCAACTGAAACAAATCGCGATCGCCGCTCAGGATTTTCACGGCATAGCCGGCGGCTTTGCCCCGATGGGTCAAGGTGCCCAACACGTCATCCGCTTCGTAGCCGGGGGCCGTCACCACCGGCAACCGCAACGCCTGCAACAACCGTTGGAGGTTGTGCAAATCCACAATGAAATCCTCGGGGGTTTCCCGGCGATCGGCTTTGTAGGTGGCATCGGCTTCGTGGCGGAAGGTGGGGGTGGCCAAATCAAAGGCGATCGCCACGGCTTGGGGGGTTTCCCGCGCCAACACGTCCAACAACGATTTCAGAAACCCAAAGCAAACGCTGGTGGGAACGCCGGTGGCGGTGCGCAGGCCCCCCTCCCCCCGATAAGCAAAAGCGTAGTACGCCCGAAAGGCCAGGGAGTGTCCATCCACCAACAACAACAGGGGTTTGCTCATTCCAGATACCGCAACGCTTCCATCATGCCCCGGGCTTTGTTCAGGGTTTCTTGGTATTCCGCCGCCGGGTCGGAATCCGCCACAATGCCTGCCCCCGCTTGCACCGTGGCCCAACCGTCCCGCACCACCACCGTGCGAATGGCGATCGCCGTGTTGAGTTGGCCGGCAAAATCATAAAACCCGTAAGCGCCGGCGTAGGGCCCTCGCCGCTCGCCTTCCAATTCGTGGATGATTTCCATGGCCCGGATTTTGGGAGCGCCGCTGACCGTCCCCGCCGGAAAGGTGGCCTGCAACAAATCCCAGGGGGTATGCTCCGGCGCCAGTTCCCCTTCCACCTGACTCACAATGTGCATGACGTGGGAGTAGCGCTCGATCGCCATGAAGTCGGTGGGTCGCACGTGGCGGCAGACCCGCCCCAAGTCGTTGCGGCCCAAGTCTACCAACATCACGTGTTCCGCCCGCTCTTTGGGATCGGCCAGCAACGCTTCCTCGTAGGCGCGATCGGCTTCTGGGGTGCTCCCCCGCGGCCGGGTGCCGGCAATGGGCCGCACGATGGCTTTGCGCCGCCCGTCTCCCGCTTCGGCCTTGACCATGATTTCGGGACTGCCCCCCACCATCTGCCACCGGTCAAAGTGGAAATACGCCATGTAGGGAGACGGATTGATCGAGCACAACGCCCGATACAACCGGAACGGATCGCCGGTGAAGGGGGTGCCCAACCGCTGAGACAACACCACCTGAAAAATGTCCCCGTTCCGAATGTATTCTTTGGCCCGCTCGACATTGGCTTGAAATTGCGCGGCGGTGGTGTTGCTCTCGATCGCAATGTCTTTGGGGGCGGCCACGGGCACGGTGGCCGTGAGCACGGCCGGCAGGGGCGATCGCAACTTGGCTGTGAGTTCCCCGAGGCGCGCTTGGGCCTGTTGATAGGCCAGATCCGGTGGCGTATCCCGCACATCGGCATAGGCGATCGCCCAAATCCGGCGTTTGACCCGATCGAACACCAGGGCGGTATCCACCTGCATCCACAACCCGTCGGGGATGGGGGTGGCGGCCCCATCGACCGCGTAAACCGGCACCTTGGGTTCAATCCAGCGAATCAATTCGTAGCCCCAAAAGCCCACCACGCCGGGCAAACTGGGGGGCAATTCCGGCCAATGCACCGGGTGAATGGGGGCCAAACAGTCCGCCAGCAGGTCAAACGGGTTGCCGGTGAAGGTTTCGGTGGTGCCGTCCCGAAACGTGCGCACACAGCGATCGCCCCAAGCGGCCAAGTGCCAGAGGGGATCGCACCCCAAATAGCTGTAGCGGGCCAGCCGCTCTCCGCCTTCGACCGACTCCAGCAAAAAGCTGTAGGGGCGACCGTGGCAGACCCGATACCAAGCGGAAACCGGCGTGTCCAAATCCGCCAGAAATTCTTGGTACACGGGGATAAAGTTCCCCTGGGAAGTCGCTGCCACAAAGCGATCGTAGTCGAGCATTCCTCTATCCATGCGGTGGGGGCATTATAAACCGTTGCATCCCTTCTCTTCTAGGTGCCGGTGTCTATCCCCCCAGCTTCCTTGGCAAGGAGAGAGTGAAAAACGTCTTTGTTGTGAGAACTATCCCAACTTTCTCAGACCCCCCTCAGTGACCTTGCAAAAGACTGGCGTTGATTCAGTGAGGCATTTCTCAAATCTGAGTTTATGGGTTTCTCAAAACCATTGATTGAGCATTAGCACGTCTGTGCTTTCCTTTGGCTTCTTAACACTAATAGTGGAATTTACAGGAAATAATGATGAGAACTTCTTCTGGAGAGACCTTGTAAACCAAGGGATGCTGAATTGGTGATGCGTCGCGACCAGTAGCCTTGCAGTTCGTACTTGAGCGGTTCGGGCTTACCCAAGCCCGAAAATGGGTTGCGATCGATGTCTTTAATCAACTCTATGATTTTGGTATAAGTTTTCCGATCTTCGATTGCCCAATGATTGAATTGAGAGAAGGCCTCAGCCAGAAATGCAACCTTTCTCATAGAGCGTGGGGATCGACATAGATGTAATTCCGGGAATCGTTGGCTTCTTTGAGCGCTTCGATGAGGTGCTGTCGGTTGGCAGGGGTGGAGAGTAAGTAGGCGGTTTCGTCCGGCTCTTGCACCAAAATGATGATCTCTACTGGTGTTCCTTCTGGCAGGTCGGCAGTGAGGTTTAGTTGACCGTTCTCGCCAATGGTGGCGTACTGTTTTAATGCGGTTGCCATGGCTTTCATTGGTTTCTCTGGTCGTTGGAGTATAGCAAAAATCCGAGCTGCCCTCAGACACGGCGCCGGTGTCTACCCCCCCCAGCTTCCTTGGCAAGGGGAGAGTAGGAATAAACAAGTTCCCCCTTATCAAGGGGGATTTAGGGGGATTAGAACTGGTAACAAAAGCGCTGGAAGGCTGATTATGTTGATCGATCATCTGTAAATCCATCTGTAAATCTTTGCAAGGGAAAGCCTCAATATCTCTGACATCCAGCCGCCACCTTTTTTCGCACCCTGCCACCTTCAACATCAGCTTTTCCGTCAGTTCGTCTGCCTTGCGCCATTCCTGGGTTTTGAGTAGCCGACCTAGTTTGTTGTAGTCGGTGCCCGTCGCTTGCGAAACCAAGGGATTGGTCGCAGGAGTCGGGGTGGGTGTGTCGCAGTCGGGAAGGTTTGCCATGACTGCTCGGGCAAGTTCTACACTTCGAGATTAACCGAAGAATGAACAATTGTGAGCTGGCAGCCCGGGTAGCATTTTTCCTTGGGCGATCGCCTTTGAAACCCAACGTTGACGTTTGGAACCCCAATCGCGACGTTTTCTAGGTCGTTAAGGAGGTTGGGAAGCGGGGCGATCGCCCTTGGAACCCCAACGTTGGCGTTTGGAACCCCAATCGCGAGGTTTTCTAGGTCATTGACGAGGTTGGGAAGTTGGGCGATCGCCTTCCTTGGTGAACTGGTGAGTTGTGGAACCATATCACTCTGCCTTAAACGGGATACCGATCCTGCAAACGCTGGCGAAAGTCTCGCCGCCGCTCGCTCATGGGCTTGGTCTCATCTGGATTGAGAAATTCCGAAAACAGGGCAGTGACATCTATGTTGGCAAAGGTGGCACTGGTTGCCGATGCTTGGTATTGACCGTTTTCCAAGAGATAGATTTTGAGCTGGTGGCGATCGCAACACCAGACTTCCGGTACGCCGATGGCTTCGTAGGCACGGATTTGGGTCTTGGAGGTCAAATCGACTTCGATCGCCAGATCGGGGGGCGGGTCTTGGGTCAAATCCACCCGTTTCATGCCCACCGCGGCGCGGTAGTTGCGAATGTAAAAACAATCATCGGGTTCAATGCCCGCCCGATCGCTGCGTTTTTTGTAGGTGGTGGAACCCAGGGATTCCCACTCCATGTCCAAATGGTCGAGCAAGATTTTCAACAAATCACCGAGAATAACCTTCAAGCGTTCGTGTTCGGGTAGGGGCATACGGATTTCCAGGGTGTTTTGATAGGAAGCAATCCGGGTGGCGCGTTTCTCTCCCAATTCCGCCAGAATGGCTTCCAATTGCGGCCAGTCGATGTCATGCAGACACAGCCTTTGTCCCGGCAAAATTTCAATCCGATCCAATGCGATGGTTACACCCATAGTTCATCATCTCCAAAAGGAATACCGGCGATCGCCCCCTGATAGTCTCCTCGATCCAAATTCGCACCCCGCGAGCGTTGTCAGCATGAGCATCATCCGGTTGGAGGCAGATCGCGGCATGGTAGTCGGTGACAGCCCCTATCCGGCGCGCCGCGGGTCAAGCCGGAGGCGATGTCCAATCCAGGAGGGCTTCCCCAAACCGCACCCCTTCGTCGCCCAATCTACACGCCATTCTTCGTGAGCTTCCTGATCAACCCACGTTTGTTTTCAATCACTCAAGCCCAACCTCGCTTCCATCTCCTTTCAACTCAAACGGGCAAACTTTGCCCCCAAGACCGTTTCCATCCAGTTTACCAGCAAGCCCTGGAGGGTCGGCTCCGTCAGATTTTGGAGCCTCGCCCTCAGCTTAAGCACCTTCTTCGGTGTTGGGGGGACGGGGCAAACCATCCAAGCAATCAGATTCCTCCCAATGGATTTCTCTGGTATAGTCATTTTAATTATAGCAGTTGCCATGTT
>DMPD01000247.1 GCA_003456125.1 Cyanobacteria bacterium UBA8156
AGGGTACCTCCTATTGTCTGGATAGCCACACGCCCGAGTTTGCCCAAGTGGAGTTTGTCCCGTTCGCCGAAGCCGTGCGCCGGGTGGTAGCCTTCAAACAACCGATCTACGAAACCTTGCACCGGTTTTTCGAACCCGTGATGGCGGAAGCGGTACGCCAGAGCAGCGGAAAACTTTAGAATGATATTGATAGAACAGGACTTGGGGGAAATTCTGGGGCAGGCAAAAACAAAGTTCAAGGCCCCTGCCCAGGTTTGGCAAAACGTCCCCAGAGGAATCCCGGACGATGAACGCACCCCTGCCCACTAACGAAGCCATTCGGTTGATTGCCCTCAAGCAATGCAACGTCCTGGACACGCCCCCCGAACCCGAATTTGATGAGTTGGTACAGGTGGCCGCTGTCCTCTGCGAAGTGCCGGTGGTATTGATCGGCTTGATAGATCAAAATCGGCAGTGGTTCAAAGCCAAAGTGGGCATGGCGGTGCCGGAGACCCCCCGGGATATGGCCTTCTGTGCCCATGCCATTTTGCAGAGCGATGTGCTGGTGGTGGAAGATGCCACCCAAGACCCACGATTTACCGACAATCCTTTGGTGACCGGGGAGCCCTACATCCGATTTTACGCGGGCGTGCCCCTGACCACCCACGATGGGCTCAACTTGGGGACCCTGTGTGTCATCGATTTTGTGCCCCGCACCCTAGAGCCGGAGCGCTTGGCGGGTTTGCGGGCTTTGGCCAGACAAGTTACCCGGCGGCTGGAAGACCGTCGTCGTCAGTCTGCACCCGCCCCAGTGCCCCCTCCGCCCGTGCGCCTCAATCAGTGGTCAATCCTGGCTTTGACCGTAACCACCCTGCTGGTTGGGGTTTTGGCCGTGGGTGCCTACAAACACCGGCAAGATGTGCAGCAGTTGGGGGAGCGGCTGATCGAAAGAGAAGATCGCTATGTGCGGCGGAAGGAATTGTTTGAATCCTTGACCCTGCTTGCAACCCTGCGCGATCGCCTGCGGGTGAGCCGCGAGGAGACGGATTTGAATCGGTATGTGGCCACAGCCCAAACCATTCGCCAAGAAATTGCCCCCGATCCGGCACAGGGGCCCATTAACCAAGCGTTGCATAACGAGTTAACCTTGGCCGAGGCCGCCGCGCGTTTGCAGAGGGAAGGCGACGTCGAAGCTGCTTTTGCCCGGATGGAGACCGTGCGGCCTCGGGTCAACCCCGATCTGGAGCTAGCCGCCATCTTGGCCCAAAGCCAACAGCGGCAAGTAATGCTGCAAGACAACACCCGCCGCTGGCGGGAACTGAGTCGTCGGCAACTGGGTAACCTGGTGGTCACCTTGGGCTTGAGTTTGGTTGCTTTGGCCGGATTGTCTTGGGTCTTGTACCGGGAAAGCCAATTGCGGCAGCAGGTGGGGCGCGCCCTGCAGCGGGAGCAAGATTTGAATGCCACCCTGTTGGAGTATGCGGCTTTTTTGGCGATCGCCCTCGATCGCGAAGGGCGGGTGTTGCGCTGGAACCGCCAATGCGAACTGCTGACGGGCTACACCTTTGAAGAAATGCGCGATCGCCCCCTGTGGGAATTGCCCGTGACCATTGACCCCACCGCCGCCTCCCGTTTAGCCGATCGCTCCCGGGACGGGCTGCCCTACGAAACCACCTTTGCGGTCCGGGACGGCAACCAGCGTACCGTCCTGTGGACTTGGCAGACCCTGCGGGATGCCAAGGGGGCGATCGTCTATTTTCTGTTAACCGGCACCGACATCACCGCCCAGCAGCAACTCGAAGCCGAGCGCCAACAGTTTGTGTCGTTGGTACAGCGCAGCAGCGACGTGGTGGCGCTGACCAACCGCAGCGGTCAACTGCTCTTTTTGAACGATGCCGGTCGCCAGTTGCTAGGTTTTGCCGCTACCGACCCCCTCCCCAAGCGGTTGGTAGAGTTGTACGAAGCGTCTGCCCAAAGTTCTCTGCAAGAGAGCATCTTGCCCCAGGTCGCTACTTGCCAACCCTGGAGCGGAATGCTGCCACTCAAGGAGCAGCAGCACCAAGAAGCGATTGAAACCTGGCAATCTCTGGTGTGTTTGGAAAACGGCAACCTTGCCCTCGTGGCCCGAGACGTGCGGGCCGAGCGGCAAGCCTTGGAAAACCTGCGGCAGCAAAATTGGCGCAGCCTGTTGCTCACCACCATCACCGAGCGGATTCGGGAAACCCTGGAGCCAAACATTATTTTGGACACCGCCGTGGGGGAAATTCTGAATTTTTTCCAATTGGATCGGGCATTGGTCTATCGGGCCGAAGAGCCCCACTGCGGCGATGTTATTGCTGTGGCCACCGCCCCCAGCTACGAATTGCCCGTGGGCTTTACCTATCGAGACAACGTACCCGATCGCCCGCAGCTTCTGCACAAAGTTGCCATGGACGATCGCCAGACGGAGGATTTGGCGCCGGCAGCGCGCGCCTTTTTGGCAAAGTGGCAGGTGTGTTCCAGCGTGGGCGTGCCCATTTGGCAACGGGATCGCCTGTGGGGGCGGTTGGTGGTGCACCAATGCCGCGAGCCTCGGCACTGGCGGCAGGCAGAAATTGACTTACTGGGGCAAGTAGCCGATTGTCTAGGCTCGGCATTGTATCAAGCCAGCTTGTTGGCTCGGGAGAAAACCCAAACCCAGGCCTTGGCGGTGCAAAACCAGGAATTGAAGCAAGCGCGGCAGGCGGCCGAAACCGCTACCCAGATGAAAGCCGCTTTTTTGGCCACCATGAGCCACGAAATTCGTACCCCCATGAATGCAGTATTGGGGATGGCCGGGTTGCTGTTGGACACCGATCTCACTCTCGAGCAACGGGATTTTGTCGAGACCATTCGCCTCAGCGGCGAAAATTTGCTGGGACTCATCAACGAGATTCTGGATTTTTCCAAACTCGAAGCCCAGGAAATGAAACTGGAAACCGTGGGTTTCGATGTGCTGGAACTAGTGGAGGAAACCGTCGAACTGTTGGCCCACCAGGCTCAGCAGAAGGGATTGGAGATCACGGGCTATGTGGAGCGATCGGTGCCCTGGGGGATGCGGGGAGATCACGGGCGGTTGCGGCAAGTTCTCACCAATCTGTTGGGCAATGCCATCAAATTTACCCAGCACGGTGAAGTGCAAGTGAACGTCCGGCCCCTCGAACTCCAGCCGGAGCGGGTGGTGTTGCGGTTTGAAGTGCAGGATACCGGCATTGGCATCCCCACCGAAGTGCAGGGGAAATTGTTTCAGCCCTTTATCCAGGCCGATGCTTCCACCAGCCGCAAATACGGGGGCACCGGGTTGGGTTTGGCCATTTGCCGGCAAATCGTCGAACTCATGGGGGGCGGCATTGGTGTGAAAAGCACCCCAGGAATCGGCTCTTGTTTTTACTTCACGGTGCCTTTGGCTCGACAGGCCAACCCAGAGCCCCAGTTGCCTCCCCCCCAACTCTCGGCAGTCTTGGTGGCCCTGCCGCCGTCGGCAACCCGCACGGTGTTGGGCCGTTGGTTCGACCGCTGGCAGATCCCCTACACGGTGGTTGAGGAAGTCACGGCGGCGATCGCCCGGTTGGCGGATGCTCCTTGGCAGCGGGTGTTTTGGGAAGGGTCTTGGCCCTTCGAGGAGGCGGTATGGGCATGGTGTCGCGAACAACAACTGCCGGTGGTGATGGTGATTCCCCAGGCGGAACGGGTGAGGCAGCGGCGGGAGGGGGTTCAGTATTTGCCGAAACCGATTCGGATGCGGCAGTTGCTGGAGTGTTTAACCGAAGGGATGCCGCCGATGATGCCGGCCGCCAAAGGCATTGGCAACGGTCGGCTACGGATTTTGGTGGCAGAAGATAGCCCCACCAACCAAAAGGTGATTTTGCGGCAATTGAGCAAGTTGGGCCACCGGGCCGACGCGGTCAGCAACGGCTTCGAGGCGATCGCCGCGGTGCAGGCGGTGCCCTACGATGTGGTGTTGATGGATTGCCAAATGCCGGAACTCGACGGTTACGATGCCACGGCTCGCATTCGGCAACTGCCACCCCCGGCCGGCACTCTGCCCATCATCGCCCTGACGGCCAATGCCTCGGTGGAAGATCGAGCCCGCTGCTTGGCCGTGGGCATGAACGATTACCAGAGCAAGCCGGTTCGTTTGGAAGAATTGCAAGTTTGTCTGCAAACCTGGCAAGAAAAGTTGTTCGGAGTGGCAGCTCCGGCGGCGTTGCGCTGGTCGCCGACCGCTACCCACGAGCACTTGGCCAAGTTTTGCCAGGCTTTGGCGGCGTTGGATTACGAGCAAGCCGCCACCGAAGCCAGCCTGCTGATTGAGATCGCCCAACACCAAAATTGGCTGGACTTGGAGGTATCGGCCCGAATGTTGCACCAGGCCAGCACCCGTCAAGATGCCGAAGGGTTGATGTTGGTGTTGGCGCGGGTGGCCGATCTCTTGGCCACGGCTCCAACTGGGGTATCCTGAGGGCGGTTTGCATTTGGGTTGACCATGCCGCAGTACGCCATTCCCCAGAGTCCCGAAACGATTTTTACGGTATCCGGCAAAGATTCCCCGAAGGCACGGGAAAAAGCCATGGCCCTTGTGGAAGAGGCGATCGCCGCCGGCACCCTGGAGGCCGAATTGCTGGATGGATTTGGGCCCGATCGCCTGGTGGTCGTCGAACCCACAGCCCTCGGCGAAAACCCAGCCGATCCGGAGTCTGGGGATGAAATCGGGCCGGCGGTGCAAGTGTTGGCGAATTTTGCTTCGTTGCGCCTAAAACATCAGGAACTGCGGGAAGAAGCGCAGAAAATCCGGCACCAATTGGACACCCTCTTTGGCGAAGCCCCCGTCACCGAAGAGGAGGTGGCCGCCCTGAAAAAAGGATTTAAGGTGTTGGAAGCCTTTGCCCAAATCAACCGTCGGTACGGTTTGGCCCGCCAAGAAGCCGAAGCCGCCCGCCAAATTTTGGATCGGGCCTTGCAAGAATCCTGATCGCTATCAATAATGGAAAACACCGTCACCCTTGGCTGTGTCATGAAGGATTTTGGTTTGTGGTTGCGCAGGAGCCTGGCCCCGTTGGTGGTTATGTTGGCCCTGGTCTGGAGCTTGGGCCTGGGCAGCGCGGCGATCGCCATGGAGCCGGCCGATGTACCGTCTTTGACGGACATTGGGGAGCAGGTCTGGGTCATTGACTTGGCGGATGCCCTCAGCCCTGCCACCGAAACCGAATTGGACCGAACGTTGTCAACGTTGGCTCAAGAGACCGGCAAAGAAGTGCGGTTGCTGGCGGTGCAACGGATTGACTTTGGCCAGTCAGCCCAGGATTTTGCCCAAGAGGTGTTTGGGGCTTGGTTCCCCACAGCCGACCAACAGCGCGATCGCCTGTTGTTGCTCTTGGCGACCGAGGACTACCGCACGGCCTTGGTCGGTGGCGACAACTTGCAAACCGTGTTGCCACAGGCGACCCAAGCCAGCATCGCCCAAGAAACGGTGTTGCCGCCGGCCCAAAAGTCCCAATTCAACCGGGCCGCATTGGATGGACTGGCGCGGCTGGAGGCGATTCTGCGGGGGAATCCCGATCCGGGGCCGCCGGTGGTGGTGGAAGCACCCGAAGTGGACAACACGCCCCCCAAACCGGAAAATCCGCTGAATACCGGCTTGATTGTCTTGGCGGTGTTGGTGGTGGCGACGGTGGTGCCGATGGTGACCTATTACGGCACCCAGCCCCGCGATTGATGGCCACCATTCTGCGGGATTGGAGTTATCGGTATCCTTGGCTGTACGGGGGCATTTCCCAGGTAGCCGCGCTGACGGTGGGGGGAGAACCCCGCTTCCGCCGGTTGTTGTTGCAGGATTTGCCGTTGACGGGGGCCCGCGTCCTCGACCTGTGTTGCGGGGGCGGCGACGTGACCCGCTATTTGGTCGCGGCCCAGCCCCAAACCTTGGTGGGGGTGGATGCCTCGCCCAAGGCGATCGCCCGCTTGGCCCGCAACGTACCGACCGCAGAGGGGGTTTGCGCCTTTGCCGAGGACTTGCCTTTCGCCGCCGCCACGTTTGATGTGGTGGTGTGCAGCACGGCGTTGCACGAAATGACTGCCAGCCAAAGACAGGAAATTTTGACCGAAGTACAACGGGTGTTGGTGCCGGGGGGCTGGTTCGCCCTGGCGGATTTTCACAAGCCCCGGCAACCCTGGTTTTGGCCCCCCTTAGCCTTGTTTTTGGCGCTGTTTGAGACGGAAACCGCGTGGGAATTGCTGGCGGTGGACTTGCCGGCAGTTCTGGAGCCCATTGGCTTCCAAAACATCCACCAACGGTTGTATGCCGGGGGCAGCTTGCAGGTGGTGCGGGCCCAAAAAGCATGAAGGAATTGCTGCGGGATCGCACGGCGATCGCCCTGCTGGGGTTTGGTCTGCTGTTTCGGGGACTGATTGCGGCCCTGTTGCCGGCGGGATTTGACGAAGCCTACTACACGGCGTACGTGCGTTACCCCAATCTTTCTTACTTCGACCATCCGTTGTTGGTGGGCTGGACGGTAGCGATGGGGGCTTGGTGGCCGGATTTTCCCACGCCGTTTTCGATTCGGTTGGGCAGTTTGGCGCTGTATACGGGCACCTTAATTTTTTTGTTTTTGACCGCCGATCGCCTGTTTGGTCGGCGTGTGGCCCGCTGGACCGTGGCGATCGCCACGGTTGTCCCCTTCTTTTTGGTGGGGTTCGGGGTTTTGGTCTTGCCCGACAGCCCGTTGATGTTCTTTTGGAGCGCTTGTTTGTGGGTTTGCGCCCAAGAGTTTTTCGGGGAAGAGACCTACCGGCCGACCAAACGGGTGGTGGCGATCGGGGCGTTGGTGGGGTTAGCCTGTCTGGGGAAATACCACGGCTTTTTGCTGGGGGCCGGTCTGGTGCTGTTCTGTTTACTGAGCGCCCCCCACCGGCGGGTTTTCCAGTCCCCGTGGTTGATTGGGGCCGCCGTGGCGTTCGCCGTGGTTTTGGCCCCTTTGCTGATTTGGAACCACCAACACGAATGGGTCTCCTTTCGGTTTCAGGGGGCGCGGGCCGTACCCGAGGGCGGCTACCGGATCGGTGATTTGCTGCTGACCTTTTTGGTGGGCAATGCCTACTTGTTTCCCACCTTTGGTTTCCCGCTGTGGTGGACGACCGGCCACCAAACCTGGCGATGGCGGTTGCAGCCGGACGGCCCTCAAATTTTGTGGATCGCCTGCCTCAGCGTGCCGATTTTCCTGGGATTTACTTTGATGGGGGGCTACCGGCAAATTCTGCCCAGTTGGCCGATGCCGGGATTTTTTACCGCCACCTTGATCTTGGGTCGCCAAGTAGCCTTGGCAGCGGCGGCCCATCCCCAACGGGTACGGCGGTGGTGGGCGGGTTCCACCGCCGTGGTGGCGCTGCTGTTGACCGTGGCCCTGCTCCACGTCCGGTTTGGTCTGGTGCAGCTCCTGTGGCCCCCGGCCACCGATCCTTCCACCCAAATGCTGGATGTGGCCCAAATCCGCCAAGCCTTCCGGGAAGAGCCTTGGGCCCAGGCCCTCCGCAACAGCGATTTTGTGTTTAGCAACAACTTTTTCGTGGCGGGGCAGATGGTGATGGCGTTGCATCCCCTCACGAGCCAACCCATTACCTGCTTCGACACCGATTTGCGGGGGTTTGCCTATTGGTCGCAGGCTCAAGACTTTGTGGGGAAAACCGGGTTGTACCTCACCACCGCCCTGTTTGAAAACTTTGATCGGCGGGCGATCGCCGATTTGGGTCGGGACGGCGAACCGGCCCTATCCCAGGAGTTGTTGGTGCAGATGAATGGCGAAACCTTGCCGGCCGTGCGGGTGTACGAGCGCTTTTTTGAGCGAGTCGAGACGATCGGCGAAATTGGGTTACGGCGGGCCGGAGCCGTGGTGCAAACCGTCAAAGTGTATCGGGCGATCGGCTTGCAGCGGCCCTATCCCCGTCCCTACGGACTCTAAGCGCCATTCCAATACGCTCAGGGGCTACAACATCCAATTTTCAATGGGGGCGCACCCATTTTCGGTTTGGAGATAGCCAATGCCGCGCATTTCGACAATGGGTTCCCCTTCGTAGTAGACCACATGGAAACCATCGGCCCGTTTTTTCACCGATAGTTCCGAATCGTAGATTTCTTTGAGCACCAGAATGTTGACCCCGCCATCCCCATCGTCGATCACCTTCTTGGGTTCACCGGCTCGATAGACATACAAATCGTTGGTGGGAGCAGAAGGCGGCGTGTCGTCCCCATCTTCAACCCCATCGTCAAACAAACTGTCAAAATTGCCGTTGGGGGCCGGAGCCTCCGGTTCCTCGATCGCCAATTCCAATTCTGCGTTTTCGCCTGCGGTCATGATGCCACCCCTGTTGGGCTAAATGGGGAGAAAAACCACAGGCTATTGTACGGCCTGTGGGTTTCCGTTTTGGCTCTATCATGGGCCCGACTTCGGCACGATGTATGGGCAGTTTTTCCCGTTGGCAAGTCGCCCTGGGGCTGACGTTGGTGGCCCTGGTGGGGATTTTGGTCTGGCCCGGCATGGCCCTACTGGTGATGGGGGCCCTGGTGGCCGGCTTGGCTTTGTTTTGGCGGCCGGCCCCCCAGGGGCCGATCGCCCCCACCGAGCCCACCGCCGCCGCGGTGGCCAACCTCCAGGCGGTGACCGCTCAGATTGGGGAAGTGCAAGACGAAGTTGCCCGCGAAACCTTGGCGGCCCGGGCGGCGGAGTTGCAAAAAGCCCTCCAGCAAGATTGTTTGACGGCGGTGGTATTTGGTACCGGTTCTGCAGGCAAAACCTCCTTGGTGAATGCCTTTTTGGGGCAGGAAGCCGGGGCGATTGGTGCGGCCATGGGCACCACCCTCTTGGGGGAAGTTTACGGGCCCACCGTATTGCCGGGCTGTCCGTTGCCAGTACAGTGGATCGACTGTCCGGGGGTCTTCGAGGCCGGCGGCGAAGCCCGCGAGCAATTGGCCCGGGAACTGGCGGCGATCGCCGATTTGCTGATTTTTGTCTTGGATGGCGACCTGACCCAATCGGAGGCCCAAGCCCTTCAGGATTTTTGTGCCATCGGCAAACGGTTGGTAGTGGCTTTCAACAAAACCGATTTGTATTTGCCCAGCGATGTGAGCGCCATCGTGACCAACCTGCGAACCCGTCTCCAAGCCGTGTTGACCCCGGCCGATGTCGTGGCGATCGCCGCGCGGCCCGCCGCCGTGAAACTGCCCGATGGGGCCGTCCTCAAACCCCGTCCCAAAATCGGCGAGTTGGCGGAGCGCCTGGCGACCCTCATTGCCGAAGAAGGATCCGCCCTGGTGGTAGACAACGTCCTGTTGCGATCGCACCGTCTGGCCACCGACACCCAAACCATCTTGCTCAATCAACAGGAACGGCAGGTGGAGGCGATCGTTGAGCGGTACCAGTGGTTGGCGGCCGGCACCGTGTTTGCCGCCCCCTTGCCCCTCATGGACTTGCTCGCCGCCGGCGTGCTGAATGCCCAGATGGCGCGGGAAATCGGTCAAGCCATGGGGCGCGAGATTTCCCTTGGTCAAGCCAAAGAGATGGTGGGGGCCCTCTCCCAAACGTTGGTGGGCATCGGTGCGGCCAAGGGCATTGCCCGGTTGGCCACCGCCGCCCTCTCGGCCACCCTGCCCGGCATCCTGTTGCGGGGGGCCGTGCAAGGAGTCGTTGCCGCCTATTTGACCCGGATTGCCGGCGGTACCTTTCGCGAATACTTTCGCCAGGGAGAGGCTTGGGGGGAGGGAGGCATGGCCGCCGCCGTGGCCCAACAATTTGCCCTACACCGCCGGGATGCGTTTTTGCGCAAGTTCGTCCAAGAAGCCGTCCATCGGGCGATCGCTTGGGGCGAAGCCGGAGAAAATGATAGAGTGAAGACGACCGATGTGATCTCTTCCCATGACGCAAAAGATTTTGATCGTTGACGACGAGCCCCACATCCGGTTGTTGTTAGCCCAAACCCTCGAAGAATTGGAAGACGAGGATGTGGAAATCCTGACGGCGGAAAACGGGGAGGAGGGGTTGGCCGAAATTCAAGCAGAGCATCCCAATCTGGTATTTTTGGATGTGATGATGCCGAAAATGAACGGATTTGACGTGTGCCATGCCGTCAAAAACGAACTCAAGCTGTCGGATATCTTCGTGATTATGCTGACGGCGAAGGGGCAAGAGTTTGACCGGCAACGGGGTCAGGCCGTAGGCGCGGACGTCTACATGACCAAACCTTTCGATCCCGATGAAGTCATGGCCAAAGCCCGCGAAGTGTTGCAACTAAGTTCCTAGCATGACCTCCGAGCCCTCCTGCTCTCTGGTCGAGGCCCTGGCGCTGGTGCAGGAACGGGTTTCCGTGCAGGGCCCCAAAACCCCAATCGCCGGCGACGATCGCGGTTGGGGGTGGTTGGTGCCGATATTGTTGGCCTGTGGGCGGGTGGGTTGGTCGGTCACCGTGATCCCCGATCGGGCCGGGGTCACCCTCCAACTGCCCAGGGCCCTGACCGCGACCGAACAAGCGGCTTTGACGAACGCCTGGCAAGGGGAAGCGGTGGATGCGGCGGCGTTGCCGGTGGATGCCTGGGATTGGTACGGCTGTCGGCTGCGGGCGGGAGCGCGGACGTTGACCGTACGGGGCGATCGCCTGATCTTTACGGCGGGGGGTCGCCCGCGGGGGGTGGGGGGTTTGACCCCGGAAGAGGAGGGCGCGCCCCGCTTGCGCACGGTGAAGGAGC
>DMPD01000086.1 GCA_003456125.1 Cyanobacteria bacterium UBA8156
GGGGGTGGGGCGAGCGGCGGCCGCGTTGGGGGCCGTGAACGAAAAGGTGGTCATGGCAGGCTTGGCTAAGGGTGGACAAAATGGTGGGCTTAACTTTCGCTTTCCTCTCCCACGCTGGGGGAGGGGCTGGAATTACACCGGCAAGGTGCGGGGCGAACAGGGGGGCATCGCCACTTCGGCGATCGTGAAATCCCGTTTGATGGGCAGGCTGTGCAGGTAGGCCAAAGGGTCGTCGGCGGTGAAGGGCACGCCATCAAACAGTTGGATGGCGCTACGACGGTAGGTCAGTTGTTCGCTCAGACCCAGTTCCCGTACCGCCATGCTGAAAATGTCTACCCGGCACAGGCGCTCCAGCACCTCTACCCAGTTGCGGGGAAAGGGCACATCCCCCCACCGCGCCATCTGCACCAGGTGCCACAAGTGCTCGGTACGGCTGGGACGGTTCACACCATCGCCAAAAAACTGGTGGTGCGCATACTCCCGCAAGGGTTGCTGGATGTCGCAAGCCAGGCGATCGGGGTGACCGAGGTGCAGGTACCGACGATCGGTGCTGACGTAGCTGCGACTGGCCAGCAATTCCTGGATTTCCGGCTCGTTGACCGGATCGGCACAGTACCGACAGGCTTCCAATAGGGCTTTGACCAGGGCAATGTGGGTGTTGGGATAGGCCGCGGCCCAGTCTTCCCGCACCCCCAACACTTTGCCGGGGTGACCGTTCCAAATTTCCAAATCGGTGGCCACCGTGAACCCCACCTCTTCCAGGGCGGCACGGTAGTTCCAAGGCTCCCCCACACAAAACCCGTCGATGCTACCCGCTTTCAAGTCCACAATCATCTGGGCGGGAGGCACCAAAATCAGCGAAACGTCCCGGTCGGGGTCGATGCCGGCGGCGGCCAACCAGTAGCGCAACAACAGGTTGTGCATGGAAGAAGGATGGACGACCCCCATCCGGTGAACGCGCTGCGGCGAAGCGCGCAAGTAGTCGCGGAAATCGGGGAGCGATCGCACTCCTTCATCGTAAAACTTGCGGCTGAGGGTGATGGCGTTGCCGTTGCGGGTCATGGTGAGGGCCGAAACCACCGGCAGGCTGGGGCGATCGCCCCCCCCCAAGGTGAACCAGAGGGGCATCCCCGATGGCATTTGGGCCGCATCCAGGTGGCCGGCCCGGATGCCATCCACAATCCCCCGCCAACTGGTTTCCCGCACCAAGGTGACTTCATCCAGCCCGTGTTTCTGGAAAAATCCTTTGGCTTGAGCCACCGCCAGCGGCGCACAGGCGGTGAGGGGCACAAACCCAATTTCCAAGTTCACCTTTTCCAGACCGTAACGCGCCACTACCGCCACCGAGCGCGCGTTGCGCTTCTTGACCCGCTTTTGTTGGTTCAGAAAGTAAATGATTTCCGATCGCAGTTGGTAATAACTGGGATGGTTCACCACCTCCATACGCCGCCGGGGCCGGGGAATGTCTACGGTCAAAATGCCGCCGATGTGGGAGCCGGGCCCGTTCACCAACATCACAATGCGATCGCTCAGCAACACCGCTTCGTCCACATCGTGGGTGACCATCAGGGCGGTGGCCCCGGTCTCCTCACAAATTTTCATCAACTGTTCCTGAAGCCCCCCCCGGGTGAGGGCATCCAAGGCCCCAAAGGGCTCGTCCAACAACAACACTTTGGGCTGTACCGCCAAGGCCCGGGCGATCGCCACCCGCTGCTTCATGCCCCCCGACAATTGACTTGGCGGTTTATCCAGCGCATGGCTGAGCCCCACCATGTTCACATACTTTTCCACCAATGCTTTGCGCTCAGCGCGAGGCAACCCCGCCATCGCTTCATCCACGGCCAATGCCACGTTTTCTCGCACCGTGAGCCATGGCAGCAAAGAATAATTCTGAAACACCACCATGCGATCGGGCCCCGGTCGCCCAATCCGCTGCCCGTCCAGCAATACGACCCCCTCGCTGGGCAAGTCCAACCCCGCCACCATGTTCAAAAGCGTGGATTTGCCGCAGCCGGAGTGACCAATCAACGAAATGAATTCTCCTGCCTGAATCTGCAAATCGATGCCCTGCAATGCCAGATAGGTCTTGTCACCCCCAATCGGGAAGACTTTTGTCAAGCCGGCAATTTCTACCAAAGTCGAACTCATGCTGCCTCCTAAGTGCGATCGCTCGGAACAATGAGGCTTTGCAGCCAACCCATGGCGCGATCGAGGATGAGACCAACCATGCCAATGTACATCACCGCCAAAATCACTTCACTGACGTAGTTTTGCTGATAGGCATCCCAAATAAAGAAGCCGATACCCACCACCCCCGACATCACAATTTCCGCTGCAATAATCGCCAACCACGCCAACCCGATCGCAATCCGCAACCCCGTAAAAATGTAGGGCAACGCCGAAGGAATCAGAATTTTGAAGAAGTATTTGCGGGGAGCCAACTGCAACACCCGGGCCACGTTGCGGTAATCCTGGGGAATTTGTTGTACCCCCACCGCCGTATTGATCAGAATGGGCCACACCGCCGTGATGAAAATCACAAAGATCGCCGCCAACTGCACGTTGGGCAGGGCAATTAGGGTGATGGGCACCCAGGCCAGGGGCGCAATGGTACGCAAAAACTGAAACAGCGGATCGAGAATTTGGTTCAGCAACCGGTTGGTGCCCACCAAAATCCCCAAGGCAATGCCCACGATCGCCGCCAAGCTGTAGCCCTGTATCACCCGGGTGAGGCTGGCCAAGGTCTGCCAAAACAACCCCTTATCCAAACCACCCCGATCCAAAAACGGATACATCAGCAATTCGCGGGTGCGGGTCTCGGTAAACAAAGAGGAAGGGGCAGGCAACTTGGTCAAGCCAACGGCAGAAAGAAATTGCCAGACCACCAAAAAACCGACGATGCCGGCCAGAGAAGGCAGCCAAGTCACAGCCTTTTCTTGCCAAAATTTCTGCAAAGGATTGGCAACGGCGTTGCCGTTGCGGGTACGGTACCCCGTAGTAGCCATGGTTGCTCCTGAATAACTAGACTGACGATGAATCGAGGTGCACGGAAGTGGGTACGAAGCAGAGGGTAGGGTCTACGCCCGTTTGATGGCCAGGCTATCCAGGTAAGCCTGGGGATTTTCCGGATCGAAGGTTTTGCCGTCGAAAAAGGTTTCCACCCCCCGCGAAGTCTTTTCGGGAACATCGGCGGTGAAGCCCGCCGCTTTGGCCGCCTCACGCCACAAATCTTCCCGGTTCACCGCTTTGACGAGTTGGCGCGCTTTGTCGAAATCGGCGATCGCCCCGCCGTGAAAATTCCAGCGCATGGTCTCGGTGAGAAACCACAAATCGTGACTTTGGTAAGGATAGGAAACGCTGCCCCGATCGTCTTTCCAGTAGAGAGGCCCCTTCTTGAAGTCGTCCACCGCCGGTTTGCCATCCCCCAAAGCGTATTTGCCCTCGAAGGGCGGGGTCAACACCGCCGCCGGCACGTTGAAATAGGTGCGCCCAGAGCAAATTTCCACCAGTTCCTGGCGGTTTTCCGGGCGATCGCACCACTGTTGGGCTTCCATCACCCCCTGCAATAGAGCCAAAGTGGCCTGAGGATGCTTTTCCACCCAGTCGGCCCGCACCGCCAAATACTCTTCGGGGTGGAAGGGCCACATCTGGGCCGTCAGGGCCGCCATAAACCCAATTCCATCCGACACAATCCGGTAGGGCCAAGGGTCGCCGGTGCTGAAGGCATCCATGGTGCCGTTGCGCATCCCCTGCACCGTCTCCGCCGAAGGCACCGTCAACAAATCAATGTCGCGATCGGGATCGATGCCCGAAGCCGACAACCAATACCGAATCCAAAAATCCTGATTCGCGTTGGGAAAGGTGTGGGCCGCCTTGAATTTGCGCCCTTCCCGCTGCGGAAATCCTTTGATGGCATCGGGATCGGCAATTTTTAGCCCCAAACCCTTCCCCTGATTCTTACCGGCGATCGCAATGCCGTTGCCATGGGTCACCAATTGCGCCAACACAAACATCGGCGTCTTTTGCCCATTGGTAATGATCCCTTCCGAAATCAAGTGGGGCATGGGCATCTGCCACTGCCCGCCATCAATGCCCCCCCGCTCCGAACCAATCACCACGTTGTCGCGGGCGCTGGCCCAGTTGGCTTGCTTCGATACCGTGGCTTCCGTTAACCCATACTTGGCCCAAAATCCCTTCTCTTTGGCAATGATTAGCGGCGCCGATTCGGCAATGGGAATGTACCCCAACACAATTTTGGTGGTTTCCAACCCCTTGACGGCACCGCTGGCCGCCGGCGTTGCGGGGGTACTTGGCGGTGTGGTTGATGGCGTGCTTGCCTGTTCCGGTGGATTGCCCAAACATCCCTTCAATATCAAGGAGCTGGCGGCCCCCGCCCCCATCCAAGACACAAATTTCCGCCGCGATAGGTTGCTCATGTTTTTGTTTCCCCAACAAAGATAGGTTTATTTCTATGGAAAATTACGATTGCATAGACGAATGCTAGGTCAAGTTTGAGGGAGACGCAAGGGCGGAACCGTTAGGGTTGCTCATGGTGGGTATAGGCGGCTTTGATAAGAGGGCTGTGGTAGGGTAAAAACCAAAGGTCAAGGGGGAAAAACGGTGCCGACGTTTGAGGAATTGCGGGCGCAGATGCAGGATGCCGATGGCGGCGTACGGGTGCGAGCTTCGGTGGCCAGCCGGGCCCTTTCCCCCGCCGAACAATTTGCGATCGCCTGTATGGGGATCCACGACAGCAATGCGCGGGTGCGCTACGATGCCGCCAGCCGCTTGGGCAGTGTGGGCCATTGCGATTTGACCCAGACCCAGGAAATACTGAAAAACCTCCTGCGGGAAGACCCGGAAACCGACGTGCGGGCCGCCGCGGTCGATGCGATCGCCACCCGCTGCTTCATGCCTCCCGACAACTGACCCGGCGGTTTATCCAGAGCATGGCTGAGCCCCACCATGTCCACATACTTTTCCACCAACGCTTTGCGCTCAGCGCGAGGCAACCCCGCCATCACTTCGTCCACGGCCAACGCCACGTTTTCTCGCACTGTGAGCCATGGCAGCAAAGAATAATTCTGAAACACCACCATGCGATCGGGCCCCGGTCGCCCAACCCGCTGCCCGTCCAGCAATACCCCCCCCGCACTGGGCAAGTCCAAGCCAGCAGTCATGTTCAGCAGGGTAGACTCACCGCACCCCCAGTGACCGATGCGGGAGATGAACTCCCCTTAGCCAATTTCTAAATGGCGACTATCATTACCAATTTGAAATTCTCAACTAATCTATCCACATTCCAGGGAGATTTGTGGTCGGTGCAGTAGTCGGTTCAGAAGACATAGATTGACTGTACCGAGCAAGATTGTACCAGCCCACAGCGAAAAGGAGACCTAACCCGCAACCTATCAAAAACGACCAAGCATGAGACGAGTCTATTACACAGAGCAAACGCCGATTGCCACTGTATATCTGCACGAGCCAACCTTCCTGAGTGTTATCAAATTTGGTCTGTAGTTTGGTAGGGTCAAACTTATTCATGTTTTTTGTTTCCTAGTGTTAGTCAATATCCAGTGGGGCGAGAAAGTGCCCGCCCCTGTGGACGAATCAAAAATCACTCAACAGCCTTCTGGCCCACAGAAACTGTGTCCGTAGAGAACCTCTGCATCAGAAATGTAGATCATTCCCGCAAAATCGAGAAAAAACTTTACCGCGACTTGGTCTGCAATACTCTCCGCCATATCGCGATCGGGGGTAAGCACTTCAAACTTCACATTCACAAGAGCGTCAGAAACGCTTGGCTGGCCGGTGGATCGGACGTTGCGACTGCCCTTGCCGCCACTCTCCACCACCGTATATCCAGTTGCTCCGGATTCTTCGATGATTTTGGCGACCTTCTTTTGCAGAATCTTCTCTGTCACAATGACGAGTTTTTTAGCTGGCTTTGCCATATTGTGGAACTCCTTCAATTCAGTCTGTTAGTGTAGATGATGTGCCGGATCAGGGAAGCACCGAAAGTGCCTGCAATTCCATTCCCCCAATTGTCTGAGCCAGCCCAAGGAAAATCGGTATGGCCAAACCGATCGCAACGGGTGTACCGATCGCGGTAGAAGCCCCAATGTAGGCAGAGGGATTTGCCGATGGAATCCCAGCCCGCAATGTAGGTGGCCCGGAGATGTCCGAACTAGATGAAGCGATGACGGCGAGAATTACCACCCCACCAAGGCTGAAGCCCGTTGTGTAGTGGGCAACCATACCCAAACCGAAGGCGATGAACCCGTGCACAATCGGTGCCACCACGCTATACACAACGTACCACTGGGCTACCTTGCGGAGTTCGCCAATCCGTGCCCAAGCCTCCATACCCATAACCAGCATCAAGATTGAAAGCAATCCCCGGAAGAGGAGGTCGTAAAAGTTTTTATAGACACTTTCCGGTTGGGCGAAAATACCAAGGGCAACACCAAGCAACATGGCTGACAGAGCTGGGCCTTGGAGGCTTTCTTGTACGATCAGCCAAATTTTGACCCGATCGTCCTCAACCCCCCGTTTCCGACTGAAGTACTCTTGCCGACTCCGGGGATAATCCTGGGAATCGGGATAATCTCCTGCTGCTACGGGTTGCTTGCTGAAAGACTCTTGCATGGTAGACTCCACTGCCTCACTACGCTGTTTTCTCTTGTTGAGAAAAATGTTAGCCACAACGATCGCGGTGACAAGGGCAGGGATATCCATGAAGGGGTAAAGCGCCCCAGCCCATGCTTCGTAGGGAATTTTTTGTTCCTCGAGTAGAGTCAGAGCCGCCGCCATAGTAGAGCCACTTACGGCCCCAAACAGCCCTCCCGTGGCGATCGCATCCACAGTCTTGACCTTGGGTAGCTTGGCTAAGGTATATCGGGCAATAAACACGATGAGAATGCCCATCATGACCGAAAACAGTGCGGGTAAAATCATCTCCGTTAGGTTTGAGTTGCGGATGGCAATACCGCCTGAGAGGCCAATTTTCATGAGTAACATGAAGATGATAATCTGATTAATTGCCTCTGGAATTACCAACTGAGTCCCAAGGGCAGCAATGACCATCCCTCCAATCAAAAAGCTGAGCGTGGGAGATTGCAACTGTTTAACGAAATCAAACAGAAAGTTTGAAAAAAAATCCATGCCTTAATACCTCATTGATCAAATCTTGGGGGGGTGAAAATAGCAAAAGTTCTATCCAATCGCTAGGA
>DMPD01000012.1:0-2643 GCA_003456125.1 Cyanobacteria bacterium UBA8156
CCCAAACGCCAAACCAAACTCGAAACGGATAAAACGGCTGCCGCCACTGAACCCAAATCAGACCGGCGCTGGAGATGGGGTTGCTGGGGGCTGCACCCATTGCCGGTCTGATTTGGGTTCAGTGGCGGCAGCCGTTTTATCCGTTTCGAGTTTGGTTTGGCGTTTGGGGACAATACCAAGCGCCGGAAGACCTGACGGAACGGCAACGGCAAGGACTGGCCCGTTTGTTGCCGATGCCCCATCAACCTTGGTTGCATCCCCACGGCTGGCTGGCGGTAGTGTCCGGTTGGTTTGTTTATGCGGGGTTTCGACAGTTGTACGTCACTGCGCCGGCGGTCGAGACCGCGGCTTTGCTGCCGCCCTATTTGCGGCTGCTGGGGGTGCTGTGGGCCGTGGTCTGGGTTGGTATCGCGACGATGTTGCTACAAGGAGCGGTGACGGCGGCACGGTTGCTGTTTTTGGCCGGAGGGGGGGGCGATCCCTTACCGGTAGCTTTATCGGTAGCTCAAATCAGAAAGAAGTTTACGTTTTGGGGACAAGAAGGCGGCACTCTGCTGAAGGTTTTGGGAGTCCCAAAACCCATCGATGACGCGGGGCGAGCCGTGGTGGAGCCTTCTCCCTCAGCCCCAAAGCGACGATTGGATCTGTTGGTGGATCTGTTGGATCTGGAAACCATGCCCCCGGTGGACACCGAAACCCCTGACGTGGCAGTGGAGGGAGAGGCTGGGGCGTTGGAACCCCCGATCACCACAACCACAGTGGTAGCGTCAGAAACTCCTGAGGTACCAGTGGAGGAAGGGCCTGGGGTGATAGAGCCCCTGAGGGCGGACACCGCACCGGTGGTGCCAATCCCTGAGACCTTCGGGGAAGTAGCGATCGAGCCATTGGTGACTCCTGTTTTTGTGAACGTTGTTGAAGATACCCCCCAACCAAACGCATGAAACCTTACCTTGCGGCCGCCGTCCAGATGAACAGCCAACCCGACTTGGACAGAAACTTGGCCCAGGCGGAAGAAGTGATTCAGTTGGCCGTGAATCGTGGGGCCGATTTGGTGTGTTTGCCCGAAAACTTCTCGTTTTTGGGGGATGAGGCGGCCAAAGCCCGATTGGCGGCGGAAATTGCCCGGGAAAGTGAGCAATTCCTGAAGATGGCTGCCCAGCGTTACCAAGTGACGTTGTTGGGAGGGGGCTACCCCGTGCCCGTGGCGGATGAAAGCGGCAAATTTTGGAACACAGCGCTTTTGGTTAGCCCGGAAGGGGAAGAGATTGCCCGCTATCAGAAAATTCATTTGTTTGATGTGAATTTGCCGGATGGCAATACTTACCGGGAATCTGCGACCATTGCGCCGGGGCAATCGCTGCCGCCGGTCCATCGTTCCGAACACTTGGGCCTTTTGGGGTTGTCGATTTGCTATGACGTGCGGTTTCCTGAGCTCTATCGCTACCTGGCGCGGCAGGGCACGGAAGTTTTGTTGGTACCGGCGGCCTTTACCGCTTACACCGGGAAAGACCATTGGCAAGTGTTGCTGCAGGCCCGGGCGATCGAAAATACCTGTTATGTGATTGCCCCAGCCCAAACCGGCAAACACAATCCGATGCGGCAGTCCCACGGCCATGCGGTGGTGGTCGATCCTTGGGGCGTGGTACTGGCGGATGCAGGGGAAGGAGTTGGCGCGGCGATCGCCGAAATTCATCCGGCTCGGTTGGAACAGGTGCGGCGCCAAATGCCTTCGTTGCAACATTGCGCGGTAGAGGGGTTGTTGGCGAAGGCGGCTTCTTAGGGGGTGGAGGAGCGGTTGCAAAAAATTCTTTCCCGCTATGGACGGACTTCCCGGCGGGAAGCCGAGCGGGCGATTTTGGCGGGACGGGTGACCCTCAATGGTCAAGTGGTGCGGGAGTTGGGTACCAAAGCCGATCCCGATCGCGATTGCTTGGCATTGGATGGGGTTGAGCTGGGGCCACGACCACAGTTGGTGTATTGGTTGTTGCACAAACCCGTGGGCTACCTATGCACCCGGCACGATCCCGAAGGGCGACCTACCATCTATGAGTTGCTGCCGCCGGCCGGGCGATCGCTCCGGTATGTAGGCCGGTTGGACTTTAACAGCAGTGGGGCATTGCTACTCACCAACGATGGGGAATTGGTAGAGCACCTGACCCATCCCCGCCACGGCTGCCTGAAACAGTATCGGGTGGTGGTGACCGGTCATCCCACGGCCCAGACCCTGGCCCAGTGGCGGGGGGGCATGATTTTGGATGGGGAACCCTGTCAACCGGCCCTTGTCCGGGTTTTGGCCCAAACCGATACCGAGACCACGTTGCAGATTGGATTAAGGGAAGGACGCAATCGGCAGATTCGGCGGATGGCGGAAGGGTTGGGGCATCCCGTCCGTATGCTACACCGGGAGGCCATTGGCCCGCTGCACCTGCAGGATCTGCCGCCCTGGCGCTACCGTGTGCTGACGGCACCGGAAGTCAGCCGCTTACGGGAAGTCAGCGACCTTTGACAAAGCTAAGGACAAGGGGGGAAAAAAACGGCGCTACAATACCACCAGGAATCCTCTGGTCATTCTTGGCCGATCCTTGGTGTCCAGCCTTTGGTACACCTTTGGGAACACACAGTTTTTCTTTGGCACATTTTCTT
>DMPD01000012.1:3014-12606 GCA_003456125.1 Cyanobacteria bacterium UBA8156
TGGGCATACAGTCTTGGGCATAAAGGTAGGGGACAGGTTGTGGTGGTGACGAACGGGGAACAGGCACACAAACTGGCGGAAATTGGTGCCAAGTTGCGGGAGGGGCGGCAGATCAAGGCGCTGTCTTTGGATCAGATTACTTCGGCGACCCTGATCCCCGAACGGCATCTCCGGGCGATCGAAGAAGGGGATATGTCGGTGTTACCGGAACCCGTCTACATTCAGGGGTTTATTCGCAAGTACGGGAGTGCCGTGGGGTTGGAAGACTTGGCCGAACAGTTTCCCTTGGCCGCAGAAGCCGAAGTTCTGCTGCAGCCCCCATCCAAATCACCGGAACTGCGTCCATTTCATCTCTATGCGGTGTATGTGCTGATGGTGGTGGGGGCGGTCAGCTTGTTGGCGGCGGTGTTCGATCCCATGCGGCGGGCGACGCCCCCCAAGCCCAACCTGGCTCCGGCGGCGGAATTGCCGGTGGAGACGCCAACCCCAACACCTCCCTCAGAGCCGTTGCCGGCAGTTCCCCCCAGTGGCCTAAGTCTCGAACTGGCCGCGACCGACATTGCTTGGCTACAGGTCACGGTGGACGGTGAAATCGCCTTTGAAGGGATGTTGGCTGCGGGCGAGTCCCGCACGTGGCAGGCCAAAAGCCAGTTGTCTTTCGTGGTGGGCAATGCCGGTGCGGTTCAGGCGAAGAAAAACGGTCAGGAATTGCCGCCTTTGGGCGCTCCTGGCGAAGTGGTCGAGCAAAACTTTACGCTGGACGAAGCTCCTGCTTCCCCTTAGCAATATGTGGCACTGGCAAGACGGGGTTCTGCACTGCGACTTGTTGGCCCCCTGGCCCCATGGCTTTTTTACGCGGCATCACGGCGATCCGGAAACCCTCACGTCTTGGCTGCCCAGCGATCGCCGTTGCTATGCGAAACAGGTTCACGGCGATCGCACGGTGGAGGGCCCCTGGCCAGAGGAAACGCTCCGACCGGAAGCGGATGGGGTCGCAATCCAGCGACCGCGGGTGTCGGCTTGGGTGTGTACGGCGGATTGTGTGCCGGTACTGGTGGGCGATCGCCGCCGGGGATGGGCGGCGGCGGTGCATTCTGGGTGGCGGGGTACCACGGCCGATATTCTAGGCAAATTGTTGCAGCGGTGGCAACAGCAGGGCAGTGCGCCGGCGGATTGGCGGATTGCCCTGGGGCCCGCCATTTCGGGAGCGGTTTATCAGGTACCCCAGTCCTTGGCCACAGCCGCCACGGCGGTTCTGCGGCAATCGGTGGGCATTGCGGCCGACTCCGAACCGGATAAATGTCGGTTGGATTTGCGGGTGGTGTTGCAACAGCGCTTGCTGGAAATGGGTTTGGCCGCAACCCAGGTGGCGATCGCCCCCCACTGCACCCTGTCGGAGCCGGAACGGTTTTATTCCTACCGCCGGCATTGCCTCCTGGGGGGCGATCGGGGCCTCCAATGGTCGGGGATTGTGGCGATCGCCCCGGAAAATTAGGCCAAAACCCGTTGGGCGCGGGCCAGGTAATTTTGGCGATCGGCGAGGCCGTTGTAGCCGCCGTTGATGCGTCGGGTAATGGTGTGCACATCATCGCGATCGGCATGGGCATTCAGGCGACGGCTGCTCCAAAACCAGCCGGCACTGCGGGTCGCCAGGTCTGCCTCCCCCAGCCGGGTAGGATTGGTCAATAAATCGACACCCAGAGCGCGGCCAGCTTCGGCGTAGTTGGCGCGGCCTGTGACCTGAATTAACCCCCGCCCCTTAAAGCGGCGACCGTCTCCCGGTTGGGTATTGCCCAAGTCCAATCTTCCTTCGTAAGCCGCACCGGAAGCGTATTCTTCGGTGGCCCGAAACCCGTCGCTTTCATGGGCCACCTGGGCCAAAAAATGGGCGATCCGCAACGGCGTGTCGATTTGATATTCCCGCAGGGTGCGATTCAGGTGGGGCAGCAATTGGGCCAGCTGGGCCACGGGTGTTGCCGGGGCGATCGCTTGGAGTTGGGCTTGGGTCAGGAGGTCGGGGGTGGCGGTGGGGTACAACCCGATGTAGGGGGGCTGACCCACCGGCCGCGGCGGCAAGCCGTTCAACAGACGCAGGGTGCGATCGATTTGGGCATCCACCGGTAGCTCGCCACCGGTCAATTCCCGTACCAGTCGTTGCAGTTGTTGCCCCACAAACCGCCGTTGTTCGGTTAGGGTGCCCGCATTCAACAATCCCTCGTAGGGCCGCCGATCCAACGGCCGGAGGGGCAATCCCCGCAAACTCCGCAACAGGCTATCGGCAATTTCGTCTTGGGGCCCCAGGTTTCCGGTGAGGCCGGTCAACAGTTGCAAGAGGCGATCGCCCGCCTGTTGTCGCCATTGGCTGGGGGTCGCCGGGGGAAACAATCCCATGTAGGGGGGGCGGTTGGTCGGTCGCTGGGGCAGGCGGCTCAGGGCGCGCAGAGCATCATCGATTTCGGCATCGAGGGGGTGCTCTTCCCCGATGGGCAGTCCCGGCACCAAGGCAAACAACAGATCGGCGGCTTGTTGTCGCCACACCGACAGGGAAGCTGGTGGAAACAACCCGGCGTAGGGGGGACGGCTGGCGGGCCGGGGCGGCAGATTTCGCAGCATCCGCAGCAAATCGTCCACCGCTTCATCTTGGGGGGTAGCCCCGATTTTTGGCACGAGAAACCGCAAACTGGCCGCCGCCTGTTGCCGCCATTGCCCCAATTGCTCGGAACGATTCACCGCAAGCCTCCTATCGCATCCCTGGCAACAAACCTTGGGTCAACCGCTTGACTGCGGCTCCCGCTACATCCTGGTACCGCAATTCCCCGCTCAAAATTTGCCCCATGCGCTTGGTGGCCGCCGGCCGTTTCACCCCCACTTTGTAGGCAAACCCCGGCATCCGGTAAAACACTGCCGCAATCCGCTTCGCCCACTCCATGTCTTCACCCCATTGCCGCTGCACTTCCTCGCTGTAACGGCCTAGGGCTTCCGCATCACCCGCCAAAGCCCGATCGATTGCCTGGGCCGCCAGCACCCCCGTCAACAACGCCGGCCGAATGCCCTCTGCGGTAAACGGATCGACCACACAGGCTGCTTCCCCCGCCAGCACCGCCCCCTCCGTGTGGAGTTTTTGCGGGCCGTCCCACAGGCACAGGGGATGGCCGTACTGGGTGATGGTGCGGGTATCAATGCCAAAGGTTTCGGCGTAGCGCGCGGCCACCTCCTTCAGGTTTTGCTTCTCTCCCCCCAAAAAAGTGCCGCTGCCGATGGAGTACCCATCCGCCTTCGGAAAATTCCAGATGTAGCCGTTGGCGATCGCGCCAAAGTCAAAATGGGCGGCACGGGTATCGTGGTTGGCGGCCGGCGCTTCCACCTCCAAGGCGGCCCCCATTCGCCGTTTCCGCTCCTTAAACCCCAACCACTTGGCCGTGGAACCCCGCGCCCCATCGGCCCCAATCAAAAATCGCGCGGCGATTTCTTCCCCCTCGGCCAATTGCACCCACCAGCGATCGCCCTCCCGCCGCAAACCGGTGACCGCCGTCCCCTCCCGCAGGGTGGCCCCCTGGTTTTGGGCCTGTTGGATCAAAAAATGGTCGAAGACATTGCGGCGCACCATCCACACCGGCTCACTGGTTTCGAGGGGGGCGATTTGCGGGTCGCCGCTCTGCCAGGTGTAGCGAATTTGTTGCACCTTCAGGGAAATGGCCGGGGCAAAGTCAAAGTCAAACCACTGCTGCACCTGGGGGGAGACCCCGCCCCCACAGGGCTTGTACCGGGGCAACGGCTCCCGCTCCAACACCAACACGTTGCGTCCGGCCTTCGCCAAATGGTAAGCCGCCGCTCCGCCTGCCGGCCCGGCCCCCACCACAATCCCGTCGTACATGCCCCCTCGCAATGCCATCTGGATCCTTATAGCACGGGCTCGTAAAAGGCGATCGCGGTTTCGCCGTAGGTGCGCCCCTCCACCGGGGTCAACGCCACCGCCGCCGGCAAAACTTGCGATCGCCGATGCTCCACGGCCATTTGTCCCCCGGGCGCCAAACCGGGGGCGATCGCCGCCAACACCGGTTCGTACAAATCACTGTCGTAGGGGGGGTCAAAGTAAATCAAATCAAAGGGGGGGAGCGCCAACACCTTGCTGAGCATCTTTCGCACATCGCCACACCAAACCTCGCGATCGCCCGGTAAAGTCTGCCAATTTTCCCGAATCAGCCGACAGGCCGCCGGGGCTTTCTCGATCGCCAAAGCGAAGGTCGCCCCCAGCACCAGGGCTTGCCCCCCCATCGCTCCCGAACCCGCACACAGATCGAGCCACCGCGCCCCGCGTACCCGCTCCCGCCAAATGTTGAACAGGGCCTCCCGCACCCGAGCGGGGGTAGGTCGGGTAGCCAACCCCGGCAGCGTTTTGAACCGGTGACTCCCCAATCGCATCCCCATCAGGCTGGTTCCAAAGGAGCCATGGTTAGCTTTTCGTGGCGAAGCTGGGCATGGTACAACTCCGCCGGCTCTAGGGGGCCCACCCACACCACCGCCAACCCTTCAAAATGAACCCGATTGGTCAACTCCCAGGCCAAAGCCTCCGTCATCCCCGGAATGTACTTCAGCAAACAAGAGGCCACATGCTCAAACGTATTGAAATCATCGTTGAGCACAATCACCTTGTAGTTGGGATAGGGTTTGCGAACCACCTCCTGCACCGTGGCGCGATCGCCCTCCACTACCGGCGCTATGGCCCGCTTTTCCTTTCTTTGCAGAGCTGGGATCATCGGCTTCATCTCCAGACCATGAACTCTCCGTACCGCCTTTTGCTCCCCTCCCCCCTTTGGGAGAGGGTTTGGGGGTGAGGGATTACCGGAGGAGTTGCGTCAAGGGCTGCCACTGCACTTCGCGATCGCTCCCCACTTCGATCGCAATTTTCACTTTCGGCATTTGCTGGGGAATGGCACTAAGGGCCGCCAATTCTGCCTGCGAGAGATACCCCCCTTCCATCGCCCAGACCACCAACCCCTTGGACTTGGCCGGCAACGCCGACAGGCGGTATTGAATTGGGGGGGGGATAAAGTAGCGCCGCACCTCCTGTTTGCCCAGGTGGGGGGGCCGCACGCCGTGCACCCCCGTCAAATAAGCCGAAACATCCCCCAACCCCCGGGCACTCAAAAACAAAATGTCGTAGCCGGCATTCCGCAGCCGCCGCTGGTATCGACCTTCGTAGCCCCCCTCGGGCGGCACCCGCAGGGCGATCGCCCCATGGGTTTCCAGATCACGCACAATTTGGTCTCCAGCAATCAAGGGCATGGCTTTGGCACTCCGTTGGGTGTCTCTAAAGTTTGGATGTCTCTACTTAGAGTACCGCAGGCGGACGGGACAGGCTACCCCTTGTGATGGCCGTTGTTGTGGGGCTGAATCAAACCATAACCGCCGTGATTCCGTTCATAAATCACATTAATTTCACCCGTGGCCCCATTGCGGAACACGAAAAAGTCGTGATCCACCAACTCCAATTGTTCCACTGCCTCATCCACGCTCATCGGCGGCATCGAAAAATACTTGTTGCGAATCACTTGGGCTGGCAACTCGGGCGCACTGGGGCTGGGGGGAGCCAAGGGCTGCTCGACCACCACCATCGCAGTTTTGTCGGGGGTACGGCTGGTTTTGCGCTCCTTAAACTTCCGCAACTTGCGGGCCAGCTTGTCCGCCACCAAATCAATGCTGGCATAGAGGTTTTCGCTCTTTTCTTCGGCCCGAATCGTGGTTCCATTGGCGTAGACCGTCACTTCCGCCGCCTGGCTCAAGGCAATGCGCGGATTCCGCGCCACCGATAGATGCACATCTACCTCCGTCGTCAGCGCCTGGAAGTGCGACACGGCTTTTGCAATCTTCTGCTCAACATACTCCCGAATCGCTTCGGTGACATCGATGTTTTTGCCATGGATAACCAGTTTCATAAGCGCTACCTCGCAAAGGGATCAAAAGGGAGTTTCTGAGAACTCGCATGTGGCTTCACAATCTGGGAGCGGCCAAGGCTTCACCCAATGCCGAACCCAAACGCCGAACCCAAAGATGAAACCGCCCCTCTCTGGGTTTGCCCCTGGGCCACCGGGATGGGGGTAGAATTCAACATAACACCGGGGCTGGCAAAGTTAGGGAATGCTGATGGCTTCTTAACATCCGGTTAACATACAGCAATAAGTTACAGAGGGCCGGGCAGCGATATGATTGACCCATGCCCCCTCAAGGATTGGAATTAAAGGATTGGAATTATGGGAAACCCACTGTGGCAGCGCTATTGCGATTGGTTGTATTACCATGCCGGGCTGGGGCTATACCTGGATGTGAGTCGAATTCCTTTCCCCGATTCGTTGGTGGCGACCCTCACCCCTGCTTTTGCCAAGGCCTTTGCCGAAATGGCTGCCCTCGAAGCGGGGGCGATCGCCAATCCCGATGAAAACCGGATGGTGGGTCACTACTGGCTGCGGGCCCCGGAGTTGGCCCCCAGCATCGACCTGCAACGGGCGATCGCAGAGACCCTGGAGCGCATCGAACGGTTTGCGGCCCAGGTGCATGCCGGGTCGATCCGGCCACCGGCCGCCTCCCGATTTACGGAAGCCCTCAACATTGGAATTGGGGGGTCGGCGTTGGGGCCCCAATTTGTCGATCAAGCCTTGGCCCCAGACAACCCGCCCCTCCACCTGCATTTTTTGGACAACACCGATCCCGATGGCATCGATCGCCTGTTGGCCCGCCTCGGCGACAAACTCGATCGCACCCTGGTGATCAACACCTCCAAATCGGGGGGTACGCCCGAAGCGGCTAACGGAACGGCGGAAATTCGCCATGCCTTTCAGCAGCGGGGCTTGGATTTTGCCAAACACGCCGTGGCCGTGACAGGGGCGGGCAGTCGTCTGGCCCAGCAGGCCTTAGCCGAAGGTTGGCTGGATATTTTTCCGATGGAGGATTGGGTGGGGGGCCGCACCTCGGAGATGTCGGCGGTGGGGTTGTTGCCGGCGGCGCTGCAAGGCATTGCCATCCGGGAAATGCTGGCGGGGGCCCAAACCATGGATCGAGCGACCCGGGTACCGACGATTCGCCAAAACCCGGCGGCGCTGTTGGCCCTGTGTTGGTATTTCGAAGGGAACGGCCGCGGCGAAAAAGACATGGTGGTGTTGCCCTACAAAGACCGATTGGCGTTGTTGAGTCGCTACCTCCAACAATTGGTAATGGAATCCTTGGGCAAGGAAAAGGATTTGGCGGGGAATGTGGTGCATCAGGGGATCGCCGTGTACGGCAACAAAGGCTCCACCGATCAACACGCCTACGTCCAACAGTTGCGAGAGGGCGTGCCCAACTTTTTTGTCACGTTCATTGAAGTGTTGCAGGATGCCCATCAACCCCACCCCGAGTTGTCCCCAAACATGACCGCAGGGGATTACCTCAATGGCTTTTTGTGGGGTACCCGCCAAGCCCTCTACGACAACGATCGCCATTCCCTGACATTGACACTGCCCGATGTCACGCCGAAAACCGTAGGGGCGACGATCGCCCTATTTGAGCGAGCGGTGGGATTTTACGCTTCTTTGGTCGGGATCAATGCCTACCATCAACCGGGGGTGGAGGCAGGGAAACAGGCCGCGGCGGCCATTTTGCACCTCCAGGCGGCCCTGTTAAACCTCTTGGCGGATGGGCAAAGCCGGACGATCGAGGAGGTGGCAACGACCATTGGGCAACCGGCGGCGGTGGAAACCCTGTACGGCATTGCCCGGCATTTGGTGGCCAACGGTCGGTTGGCCGTGACCGGCGATTTGGCCCAACCCCGTGACCTCCGGTTCCATTGCCCGTAGTATGGCCGTCCCCTACGATTTGGTGGTGCTGGGGGGCGGAGCCGCCGGTTTGACCGTAGCCAGTGTGGCGGCCCAGTTGCAGGCCAAGGTAGCTCTGATCGAGCGCGATCGCCTCGGGGGGGACTGCCTGTGGTTTGGTTGCGTCCCCAGCAAAGCCCTGATTGAAGTATCGCGGCGGGCGTGGCGGGCCCGCCACAGCCAGCGGTTGGGAATTCACACCGAGGTGCGGGTAGACTTTCCCCAGGTATTGGAATGGGTGCATCACGCAGTGGCGGCGGTACAACCCCACGATTCCCCCGAACGGTTTCGGGGGTTGGGGGTAGAGGTCATCTCCGGCGAAGGGTACTTTGTGGATGGCCGCACCGTGGCGGTGGGCGATCGCCGGTTGCGGGCGCGAGCGTTTGCGGTGACCACGGGTTCCCGTCCCCACATTCCCGACATTCCGGGGTTGATCCAAGCCGGGTTTTTGACCAACGAACAGGTGTTTTCGTTGCCGGAATGCCCGAAAAATTTGCTGGTGGTGGGGGGCGGGCCCATCGGCTGTGAATTGGGTCAGGCCCTGGCCCGGCTGGGGGCCCACGTCACGATTCTGGCCGCGGGCGATCGCCTGTTGCCCCGAGCCGATCCTGACCTCAGCGCGGCGTTGACGGAGCGGTTCCAGACGGAAGGCATTGATGTGGTGTTGCGGGCTCGGGTCGAGCGGGTTTGCGTAGACGGCACCGATAAAGTGGCGGTGGTGGGGGATCACACCTACCGGGGCCATGCCCTGTTGGTGGCCACCGGCCGGGTACCCAACGTGGAATCCTTGGACTTGGCCAGCGCCGGCGTGACCTACACCGCCCAGGGGATTTCCGTCAATCGGGGGATGCAGACCACCAACCCCCGCATTTTTGCGGCGGGGGATGTGGTGGGCCCCCCCTACTTCACCCACGCCGCCGGCCAGGAAGCGGTGGTGTTGGTGCAAAACGCCCTGTTTCCCCGTTGGGGGCAAACCGCCATGGATTACCGGGTGTTGCCCTGGGTGATTTTCACCGATCCTGAAGTTGCCGCGGTGGGTTTGACCGAACCCCAGGCCCGGGCTCGCTACCCCGATGTGCAGGTCACCACCCAACCCCTAGCAGCCGTGGATCGGGCCCAAGCCTCGGGCCATACCGTCGGTTTTGCCAAAGTGTTGCACCGGCCCAACGGCCAGATTGTGGGGGCCCACTGGATCGGCGAAGGAGCCGGTGAATGGGCGGCCGAAGGGGTCTTGACCATGGCTCAACGGTTGCCCTTGGGGAGTCTGGGGGGCATCCATGCCTACCCCACCTTTGCCGAAATCAACCTCAAGCTAGCCCAACAGGCCCGCCGCACCGCCTATCAGCAACGGCCGTGGTTGGCGGCGGGTCTCCAACGCCTCTTTGCCGCCCTGCGAGCCTGGGGATAGGTTCTTGGTATCGCTCCCCGTTCACTCCCCTGGCGCCGGGAAGGGGTCAAGCCACAACCGTCTCTAGCTTTAACGGAAACAGCGATAGTTTTGGTAAAAAAGTGTATGCTAGGAAAATTGCGAAAAAAGAAACACCATGGCCGTACCTAAGAAGAAAACCTCGAAAGCCAAGACTGCCCAACGCAAAGCCGTATGGAAACGCAAATCGGTAGCAGCGGCACAAAAAGCGATTTCCTTGGGCAAATCCATTTTGTCGGGCCGGAACCGAGGGTTTATTTACCCGTTGGCGGAAGAAGAAGACACCGAAGAGTAAGGGGCCCTCACCCCCAGCCCCTCT
>DMPD01000028.1 GCA_003456125.1 Cyanobacteria bacterium UBA8156
GGGAAACAAACGGTAAAGTCTGCTCCCGATCCTGACTGCATCCGCAATCTTCCCGACAATTGTCGCACGAGTCGATCCACGAGGCGCAGCCCTAGGGAGGACGATCGCCGCCAGTCGAAGTTGGCGGGCAGCCCGCAACCGGTATCGGCAACCCGCAGGCAGAGACCGTCTGCTGTGGGGGCCAAAGACACGGTAAGGTCTCCTCCTTCCTCCCCAAAAGCATACTTGAAGGCATTGGAAACCAGTTCGTTCACAATGAGACCACAGGGAATGGCTTGGTCGATGCCCAGATGAATGACTGCCACCTGCAACTGCAGGGCGATGCGGCGATCGCTGGCGTTGTAGGTGCGACCGAGGTGCTGGGTCAGTTCGGTGAAGTAGGTCTGGGCATCGATTTGGCTGAGATCATCGGAACGGTACAGCCGCTCGTGGATGAGCGCCATGGTCTGAATCCGGTTTTGCCCTTCCAAAAAGGCTGTTTTCAGAGCGGGGTCGCCGTTGCTATCTCCCTGCAAACGCATCAAGCTGGTGACGATTTGCAGGTTGTTTTTCACCCGGTGATGCACTTCCTTCAGCAGCGTTTCTTTTTGCTGCAATTCCTGTTGGATGCGGGCAAACAAAGTTTCTTTTTGACCCGCAATGCCAATTTGGGTGGCTACCTGGGCCAACAATTGGGATTCTTGGCTCGTCCACCGGCGCGCTTGTTGGCAATCGTGGACGATCGCCAACCCCCACAACACCTGCCCTTGCAAAATGGGAGCCACCAACTTCGCCCGTACTTGGAGTGGCCCCATCAAATGTTGGTAGCAGGAATTGCCCTGGGTCGAAATATCGGCGATGGCATCTACTTCACCCCGCTGATAACGTTGTTGCAAGGCCACGTTGGCAAAACAGGGGTCTTGAATTTCTTGCCCCACCAAAGCAAAGCGGCGATCGCTCACGGCTTCGCATTCGACGATGCCACTCCAATTGGGCAAAAATCGGTACACCAGCACCCGATCTACCTGCAAAAATTGCCGCAGGGTTTCTAAGGTACTGTCCAATACCTCGATGAGGTAGGGGGACTGCCCAATGCGCTGGGCAATGTTGGCCAACAGGCGATCGCCGGCGGCCTGGGACTGCAAAGCGGCTTCGGCTTGGCGGCGGGCCTGCAATTCACTTTGGGCCCGATCGAACAATTCCGATTGGCGGATGGCCACAGACAACGAAATGCCGAGCTGTGACATCAAGCCCATTTCCCAGTCTTGCCAAGTGTGGTCTTGGGCGCATTGCTGCATCACCATCAGACCCCACAGGTCGGCCCCCACGATCAACGGCACCACCAGTTTGCTGCGAATTTGGTGGCGCTCCATGAAGTCTGCCATGTAGGGGGACATCCCTTCGCGGTTGTGCAGAGCCGCGATCCGCCCGGCCTTGTAAGCCTGTTGTACCGACTCTGGCAAGACCTCCGGCCTAAAAACCGTGCCCAAAAAGGAACTGTAGGGGGGCACCCGCGCTTCGGCAATGGTAACGCCGCTGCCGTCTTCGAGGATTTTGTAGATCAAGACGCGGTCGCATCTCAGCAATTCCTGAATTTCCGCCGCCGTCCGGTCTAGAATGTCGGGTAAGTCCATCGAAGACCGAATTCGATTGGTGACGGCCAACAACAATTTTTCCCGCTCCAGTTGTTGCCGCAGAATTTTCTGAGATTCCATGAAGGAGCGGGTGCGATCGGCTACCAGCCTCTCTAACTCCTCTTGCGATCGCCGGCGATCGCTGGCATCCAGAATGATGCTATCCCAGATCACATCACCGTTGGCGAACAGTTGCGGTTCCCCAATACCACTGAGCCATTTGGTGCGGTCGGAGGGGGTCTGAATCCGCCATTCGTGGCACCAGGTGTGCAAAGTCTGGGCCGAATGGGCGATCGAGGCTTGCAGGGCGGGGATGTCTTCGGGGTGCACCAAACGCCAGACGATCCCAACGTCGGCGATGACGGTGGCCATGGGCAGTTCCCACAGCTTTTCACCGCCTGGGCTGAGGTACAACAGGTCGTCGGTGCCGTCGGGGTGCAGGACATAGCGCAAAATCGCCCCCGGCAAGTTGTTGGCCAAGCTCCGAAACCGCGCTTCGCTCTCAGCTAAGGCAAACTGGGTTTCTTTGAGGTAGGTGATGTCGGTGGCTACCCCCAGAATTTGTTTGGGTTTGCCCTCAGCGGTATAGTTGAAAATGCGATCGCGGCTCAGCAACCACCGCCACGAACCGTCTCGGTGGCGCATCCGGTACTCCACTTCGATAGAGTTGGTGGGGGCGCTGTCCGTCATTAGGTTGTGGAGGAAGTTATCGACGAGGCGGGACAGATCGTCGGGGTGCACCAAAGCGGGAAACAGGCCGGCCCCCAAAGCCTGCACCTCGGCGGGGGTATAGCCCAAAACCGCCTGGATTTCGGGATTCACAAACACGTTGCGTTGTTCGAGGAGATCGAAAATGTAGATGATGGCCAAGGTCGAGCCGGCGATTTCCGAAAGGAATTGCTGTTGACGTTGCAACTCCAGTTCCGCTTGTTTGCGATCGGTGATGTCAAAGCTGATGCCGGCCAGGGCATAGGGCTCCCCCTGGCTATCCAGCAACGGGAATTTGGTTACATGATATGTATGGGGCTGGCCGTCCCCCACTACTGCTGTTTCTTCCGTTACGATCGCCTGCCGGGACACAAGGGCTTGACAATCGTGTTCATAAATGACTTGTGCCACTTCGGCTGGTAAAAAATCAAAATCGGTGTGGCCGCAGACAGTGGCGGCGGACACCTGCAATACTTGCTCGAATTCTCGATTGACCCACTGATAACGTCCAGTGGGATCTTTGAGGTAAATCACCGCCGGTGAGTTGTTCAGAAATGCTTGGAGCTTGGCTTCACTAGCCTGCAATGCCAGTTCTACCTGTTTGCGATCGGTAATGTCGATGGCGCTGCCAACGATGCGATAAATTTGCCCCTGTTCATTTTGCAGTGGGTTGAGGGTCATCAACCACCAGCATTCACGATTCTGGAAAGACAGCGCTATCTCACATCGGATCATCGCTTGCTGTTGTAGGCATTGAGCATAATGCCGGTAGAAAACGGAAGCCATATCTGGGCAAACTTCAGTAGGGGTTTTGCCACGAACCTCGGCGGTGGTTTTGCCGGTACGTCGTTCGTGCGCTGGATTGAACCCCACATATCGCAGCTCGCCATCGGGCAAGACATCTACGACAAAAATGGAGTTGTCAGCTCCTTGGTAAATGCTGGCTAAAAATGCCTGTTCGTGGCGCAAGGTTTCTTCGATTTCTTTGCGATCGGTGATATCGATTAAAATGCCCACCATGCGTTGCTTCTGCACTACTTCGGCTTTGGCTAAAAGCCAACGTAGAGTGCCGTCAGGACGAATAATACGGTACTCAATGTGATGGGTTGTGCCAGTGGCCCAAGACCTTTGTACGCTGGCATCAATCCTAGCCACATCTTCGGGATATACCCGCGCCAAGAATTGCTCGTAGGTGGGTGTCGCGTGATGGGGAATACCCAACAAATCGTAAACTCGCGCATCCCAATACAGGCTTTGATGAGCCAAATCCCATTCCCAGGTGCCAATCTGATTGAGATGCAAAATCCGATCCAAGCGCTCCTGGCTTTCCTGCAACGAGAGTTCTGCTAAACGGCGATCGTGCACGTCGATAGTGACCCCCAACGCCCCCAAAAATCGCCCTTGGGCATCACGTTGAGTTTCACCAATAGCTTGTTGCCAGCGCAGTGCCCCCGAACGGGTTTTGGACTGCACGAACAAATCAAAACAGTCTTTTTGGGGACTGCCCAACAGTTCGGCAATTAAGTTTTCCACCGCCAAGCTATCTCCATTGCCTACGGTATCAATGAACTCTGCCAGGGAGACTTCTTGGAAGTGAGAACCTTGATCCAAAATGTCATCCGGCAGGTAGGTGATGAGCTTGACCTGTTGGGATGGCCAATCCACCTCCCAAATGGACATCCGCGCCGCCCGTAAGGTCAGGCGGAGGCGATGCTCGAGGTTACGGATGGCGGTTACGTCGCGTCCTACCGATTGGATTTCTTGCAATTCCCCGGCGGCATTGAAAATTCCCCGACTGATCCATTCTGTCCAAATGTGCTGCCCGTCGGCCCGGATCAGCCAATTGTGATTCTCAAACAAAGGGGCGACGGGTGAGAGCTGCGTTACCTTGGCGGCCAAAGGCATCATATCTTCCGATGTCACAATGTCTGCCCATGGCAGGCCCAGTGCTGCTTGGGGCGATCGCCCCAAGACCTCTGCAAAGGATTGGTTGATGAAGGTGAGACGGGTATCGGGGCTGGAACGAAGGATGAATTCGGTTTGCGTTTCCACAATTTGCCGATAGCGCTCTTCGCTGGCGGCTAGGGACTGCTGAGCGGCCACCCGTTCGCTGATGTCCATCACCGAGCCGTGCAACCGATGCACCGCCCCATCGCGCTGCTCCACGTTGGCAATGGCTTCCAGATGGCGGATGCAACCGTCGGGCAGGACAACCCGAAATTGCAGGGTGTAGGGGATGCCTTCGTGGATGGCAGCCAACACATGACGGTGGTGGGATTCGCGATCGTCCGGGTGAATCCGGGTTTGCAATTCCGCGAAGGTTGGTGCGGGTTGCTGCGGGTCAAACCCCAACAACAAAAACGTCTGGTGCGACCAGTGAATTTGCTCGCTGGCGGGATAAAACTCCCACGAGCCCAATTGGGCGGTTTGCTGCGCTTCTTGCAACAACATCTCGCTGCGCCGCAGGGCCAATTCCGTGCGTTTGCGATCGCTGATGTCGGTCATCACCCCCACCATCTTGCGCGGGTTGCCCACCTCGTCGTACAAGCCTTGCCCCTGGGTGAGCACCCAACGCTCGGTGCCGTCGGGCCACACTACCCGGTATTCCACCGAGAGGAGCGTGCGATCGGCCAACGCCCGCTGCAAAGTCGCTTCGGTGGGGCCCAAATCGTCGGCATGAACGCGATCGCGCCAGGTTTGGTAATGGGCGGGTACGCTGTCGGGTTCCAACCCCAGCAACCGGTAGTGGCTGTCGCTCCAGATGGCCGTGCCGGTACCCACCTCAAATTCCCAACTGCCGGTGTGGGTGAGATCTAGGGCCAACCGTCGCCGCTCTTCGCTGTCCCGCAGGGCTTCCTCCATCCGCTTGCGATCGCGAATGTCGATCGAAATACCCCCTATGCCTCCGTCTGGCATGGGAAATTTGACCGCCAGGCAGGGAATGCCCATCGGCGCTTCTTCAAAAACATGGGGTTGCTGGGTCGCCAAAACCAGGCGCTCGTGGGCCACCAGGCTTGCCAACTCTTCGCCAAAGAAATCTTCGCAGCGCTTGCCCACCATACTTTCTGGGGTATGACCCAGGGCCTGGGCGCAGCAGCGGTTCACAAACTGTATTTTGCCCTCGGCATCTTTGAAGTAAGCCAACGCTGGCAAATTATCCATAAAGATGTGAAAGCGCTGCTCCAACAACTGCCGCTCTAGTTCAGCGGCAGCCCGCTCGGCAAACAGTTGCAGCACCGGCTCGATGTGGGCCAAAATCGGTGGCGACAATGCCTCTCGGTGTAGCAAACACAGGTTGCCGATCGCCTCCCCCTGGCGATCGCGCAGGGCGATCCCCACATAGGATTGGCTTTGCAGGTGTACCAACATCTCATCGTCGGCGAAGGTCTGCTGCAAGTTGGCGTGGCACTGGTAAAAACCATGACGCAAGGACTCGGCACAGGGGGAACCGGCGATCGCATAGGTGAGGTTGGGTTGGATTCGGCCATCGGCCCATACCCCCAGGGTCGCCAAGTTCCCC
>DMPD01000175.1 GCA_003456125.1 Cyanobacteria bacterium UBA8156
TCGCGGTATGGACATTTCCATCATCACCACGGCGCGCACCGACGAAGAGGGTCGGGCACTGCTGAAGGCGATGGGGATGCCGTTCCGGACATAGCGTTCTGCAGAAGGAGAGCCATGGCAACCAACGATACGATTTCCGATATGCTCACCCGCATTCGCAATGCCAACATGGCCCGCCACCAGGCGACGGCGGTGCCGGCAACGCGGATGACCCATAGCATTGCGCGGGTGCTGAAGCAGGAAGGGTTCATTGAGGATTACGAAGAGGTGGGAGAGGGGGTCGATCGCCGGTTGGTGGTGGCCCTGAAGTACCAAGGGAAGGGGCGGAAGCCGATTATCAATAAACTGCAACGGGTGAGCCGGCCTGGGTTGCGGGTGTATTCGAACCGGAAGGATTTGCCCCGGGTGCTGGGAGGCATCGGGATTGCGATCGTATCCACCTCGAAGGGCATCATGACCGATCGCGAAGCGCGGCGGCAGGGAGTGGGCGGCGAAGTTTTGTGCTACGTCTGGTAGGAGGAGCAAGATGTCTCGAATTGGAAAACGCCCGATTCCGTTGCCCCCAAAGGTGAGTGTCGCCATCGCGGGTCGGGAAGTGACGGTAAAGGGGCCGAAGGGAGAACTCACCCGCACGTTACCGCCCTTTGCGGTGATTGTCCAGGAGGGGAACGAGCTGGTGGTGACCCGCAAGGATGAGTCGCGGTTTGCCCGGCAGCAGCATGGGTTGTCGCGGACGCTGGTGGCCAACATGGTGGAAGGGGTGACCAATGGTTTCAGCCGCCGTCTGGAAATTCAGGGGGTGGGTTATCGGGCCGCCGTGAAGGGCAAAACCCTGTTTCTGAGTGTGGGCTACAGCATCAAAGAACTGCCGTTTGAGCCGCCCGATGGCATTCAAGTGGCCGTCGAAAACAACACCAATATTCTGGTGAGCGGCATTGACAAAGAACTGGTGGGAAACACCGCAGCGCGAATTCGCGCGGTACGCCCGCCGGAAGTATACAAAGGCAAGGGGATTCGCTACGCCGGTGAGGTGGTACGTCGGAAAGCCGGTAAGTCGGGCAAGAAGAAGTAGGAGGTTGGTATGAAAGTCTCACGCAAAGAAGCCTTGCAAAAGCGGCACCGGCGCATTCGGCGGACGGTGGCCGGGACTCCGGAACGGCCGCGGCTGTCGGTCTATCGTTCCAACAACCACATTGTGGCCCAGTTGATCGACGACGTGGCCCAACACACGTTGGCGGCCGCTTCGACCCGCGAGTCGGCGATCAAAACATCCCTGAGCTCCACGGCCACCTGCGAAGCTTCAGCCAAGGTGGGCGAGGCGATCGCCGAGCGGGCTAAAGCAGTGGGGATCACCCGGGTGGTGTTTGACCGGGGGGGCAACCTGTATCACGGACGGATTAAGGCCCTAGCCGATGCGGCGCGGGCAGCCGGCTTGGAGTTTTAGGAGGAACCATGGCAAAGCGCAACAGTAGCGGCGGCGACAGCGGCAATTTTGAGGGCGACAGCGGTCGGGACGACAAACGCCGGGGCAAGCGGGGCGAGGGCAAGCGGGAACGGCGGGCCCCGGAAAAGGACTCGGAATGGCAGGAACGGGTGGTGCAAATCCGCCGGGTGACCAAGGTGGTCAAGGGCGGGAAGAAGCTGAGCTTCCGGGCGATCGTGATCGTGGGCAACGAGAAGGGCCGGGTGGGGGTTGGGGTCGGCAAAGCGGCCGACGTGATCAATGCCGTGAAAAAAGGCGTAGCCGACGGCAAAAAGCACTTGATTGATGTGCCCATCACCAAAGCCAATTCGATTCCTCACCCCACCACCGGCGAAGGGGGCGGGGCGCGGGTCTTGGTACGGCCGGCTTCTCCGGGGACAGGGGTAATTGCCGGGGGGGCGGTGCGGGTCGTTTTGGAGATGGCCGGGGTGAAAAACGTATTGGCCAAGCAGTTGGGTTCGGGCAACCCCCTCAACAATGCACGGGCCGCGGTGAGTGCTCTATCGGCGTTGCGTACCTTTAGCGAGGTGGCGCGGGCGCGGGACTTGACCCTGGAACAGTTGTACAACTAGAAACAAGGCGGGGAACACATGAGACTGGCAACATTGAAACCCCAAGCGGGTTCCAAGCGGCGGAAGCGGCGCATTGGTCGGGGGATTGCCGCCGGTCAGGGGGCCAGCGGCGGTTTCGGGATGCGGGGACAAAACTCGCGATCGGGGCGACCCACACGGGCTGGGTTTGAAGGGGGACAAAACCCGCTGTATCGGCGGATTCCCAAACTGAAGCATTTCCCGTTGGTGAACCCAAAACAATACACGGTGATCAACGTGGATGCGTTGACGAACTTGCCGGCGGGCAGCGAAGTCACCCTCAAGTCCTTGATGGCGGTTGGCTTGATTACCCAAAACGACGGGCCGCTGAAGGTGCTGGGGCGGGGAGAGCTGACGATCGCCCTGACGGTGAAGGCTGCGGCGTTTACCCAAAGCGCCCGCCAAAAAATCGAGGGGGCCGGTGGCACCTGCATTTTGGTGGACAAATACGGCACGGTGGTGACGGAAACCGCCAACTAGAGTCCAAGAAACAGCCGGCAAAGCGAGAGCCTTGGGCTTGCGCTAAGCTGGAGGGTAGTGCAACGAGAGCAAAGAGGTTGATGTGGTAGCTGGCAGTCGCGGAAAAGCCCCCAGCGCGGGCGAAACGTTTATGCAGATGGCTTTGGCCGCAGGTTTGCGCGATCGCCTGTTGGTCACCGTTGGCATTTTGATGTTTTTGCGGTTGGGAATTTACCTGCCGTTGCCGGGGGTAAACCGCCAAATTTTTGCCAGCATTGTCCGTGACAACTCGATTGTGAACTTTCTGGACATTTTTTCGGGCGGGGGGCTGTCGCTGCTGGGGATTTTTGCCCTGGGCATTTTGCCGTTTATCAATGCCTCGATCATTTTGCAGTTGATGACGGCGGCGCTGCCTTCCCTTGAAAACCTGCAAAAAAATGAAGGCGAAGCCGGACGGCGGAAAATATCGCAATATACCCGCTACGTAGCGCTGGGCTGGGCCTTGCTGCAAAGTTTCGGGATTGCGGTTTGGGTGCAGGGCACGGGGGCGGTGGCAGAGCCAGGCATTCGGTTTGTGTTGGAAACCATGCTGGCTTTGTCGGCTGGTTCGATGTTTGTGATGTGGGCGGGGGAGCTCATCACCGAGAAAGGGGTGGGCAACGGGGCATCCCTGTTGATTTTTACCAACATTGTGGCGAACCTGCCCCACTCTTTGGGGAATACCCTGGCTCTAGCCCAGCAAGACGCTTCCCGTGTGGGTGGGGTCGTGTTGCTGTTGTTGGTGTTCTTGGTCACCATTGTGGGGATTGTGTTTGTGCAGGAGGGTACCCGCCGCATTCCCATCGTCTATGCCAAGCGACAGGTGGGTCGCAAGCTATACCGAGAGCAATCCAGTTACCTGCCCCTGCGTCTGAATCAGGGAGGGGTTATGCCGATCATTTTTGCGTCGTCGGTGTTAATTCTGCCGTCGTTTTTGGCCCAGGTGTCGGGCGTTCCCCTGCTGGATCGGATTGCCGGTCAGTACTTGGCTCCCAACTCTTGGGGCTATGTGGCCCTGTATTTGGTGTTGATTGTGGCGTTTAGTTTCTTCTACTCGTCGCTGGTGATCGATCCGGTGGATTTGGCCCAAAACCTGAAGAAGAGCGGTGCCAGCGTTCCGGGAATCCGACCGGGTACAGCCACCTCCAAATACATTTCCGCCATTTTGAACCGTCTGACGTTTTTGGGCGCGGTATTTTTGGGCGTGGTGGCGGTGCTGCCGTCAGCTGTAGAGCGGGCGACCGGTGTGACCACCTTCAGTGGGATTGGCGCCACTTCGCTGCTGATTTTGGTGGGGGTGGCGATCGAAACCTCCAAACAGATTCAAACTTACGTGATTTCGCAACGCTACGAAGGTATGGTGAAGCAGTAATGCACAGAGTGATTTTGATGGGGCCGCCGGGGGCTGGCAAGGGCACCCAGGGGGAGATTTTGGCCCAGGAATGGCAGGTGCCCCGCATTGCGCCGGGGGATATTTTCCGGGCGGAGATCAAAAACAATACGCCTTTGGGGCAAAAGGTGAAGTCTTACAGCGATGCGGGATTGTTGGTGCCCGACGCGGTGGTGATTGAGGTGATGCGCGATCGCCTGACCCGTGAAGATGCCCAGACAGGTTGGGTGTTGGATGGGTTTCCCCGGACGGTACCCCAAGCCGAAGCGTTGGCGGAGTTGCTGCAAGAAATTCAACAACCGTGCGATCGGGTGATCAACCTGACGGTACCAGAGGAAATTTTACTGGCGCGGCTCAAACAACGGGCGATGAATCTGGGGCGAGCTGACGACACCGAGGAGGTGATTCAAGCCCGCTTGACCGAATATCACCAAAAAACCTTCCCGCTCTTGGAGTTTTACGGCGAGCAGGTGACCCATGTGGACGGTACCCCATCCCTAGCCGAGGTGACCCAGGCCCTACATACGGCCGTGGGCGATCGCTAAGTTTTTTGCACCCAGCCCCCTTCAGTCGGCTCAGGGCATTGCCTCCCTTGAGCCGGCTCTGCGTACAAAGCAAGCCATTTCTCAGCATACATTGCTCTTGACGTATCCGCTAGAATAAGCGCCTCTGGCTTTTTTGCCAACACAATGAAAATACCCGTGGAGGCAAGGAGCGATGGAACCTCAAGTTATAGTCATTTTAAATAA
>DMPD01000270.1 GCA_003456125.1 Cyanobacteria bacterium UBA8156
TCCGATCTTACTTCTGCCGGTGCCACTCCACCAAGTCCAGCTTTTCGTTTAAGGTTGCGTTGTTAAAATTTTGCCGGGGCGGACGATTTTCGGACACCAGTGGCGGCGGCATCGGCTCGGTTGGCAAAGCCATTTGCTGGAGCGCGCGATCGCCCATCACCACCAAAGTACCGGTTGTCATCAGGGCGATCGCCAGGGGGACGGGATGGGGGGAGTTCGGGGCCGGTGTGAGGAACGCGAACCGTTGCCACCAGGGGCGAGGCGGTTCCGGCAAGATATCTGCGGCGGCTACCAATTCTTGAAATGCTTCGACGGTATCGTTGCCGCTTGGCTCGTTACCGGTGATGGCGGGTTCTGGCTGGGCGGGCATCGGCTCTTCGATGCCTAGGGCCAACAAATCCACTTCAAAGGTCCAGTCCGCTCGTTTTTGCCGGCGCTGCCGTCCTTTCACCACCAGGTTTTGCAGGTATTCCACGCCGGCGGTGCCCCGCAACGTGGCCAAAATCGCCAACGCGGAGGGGGCCTGCATCGGCACCTGCTCCCCCTCGCACAACACACTCAGGCAGGCCTGCCGCAACAACAACTTAAAGCTCAAAGGTTGGAGCGTATCGTGGGCCGCCAGCTTCTCGGCGATCGCCGCCGCCGCCACCGCCGCTTCCCCCAAGGGCAAATCTACCCCCAAAGCCCAACGGGTACCGTACAGCTTGATATGGGCAATGCCTTCGGCCCGCAGGGCCAGGGCCGACCCCCCCGCCAACCCCAGAATCAGTCGCTTGGGGGAGTCCTCCCGGCAGTGCAAATACAGACAGTCCCGCTCCTGCCGCACCTGGGCAAAGGTCGGTACCAGCAGTTCTAGGGTACGGGTGTCGGTGTCTCCCGCTTGGGTTACAGTCTCAGACTTATCCATCGGCGATCGCCCCATTCCTTCTGCTTTATAGCACGGATGCTACCGATCTCGGAAACTCCGAAAAGCGGCGATCGCGTTGCGCCGCAAAGCTTCGGGCTTGATCCGCCGCAAGGCCGATCCCGGAAATCGCTGCTGCCATTCTTCGATCGACAGGTTACATAAATCGGCAAAGGTGGCTTGCAGGTGTCCGGGATAGGGTTGAAAATCGGGAATTTCGGTGGGCTGGGCAAACCGTTGGTTCCACGGACAGACTTCTTGGCAAATGTCGCAGCCGGCTACCCAGCGCTCCAGGTTTTGGGCGATCGCTGGGGGGAGGGTCACCGCCCGGTTTTCGATGGTGTGGTACGCCAAACACCGGTTCGCATCCACCACGTAGGGAGCAACGATGGCCTGGGTGGGACAGGCCGCCAAACAACGGGTACATGTTCCGCAGCGATCGGGGTGGGGGGCATCTGGCGGCAACGGTAGGGTGGTGAGAATTTCTCCCAAAAACACCCAGGAACCGTATTCCCGACTAATCACATTGCCATTTTTGCCGATCCAGCCCAGACCGGCCTGTTGGGCTAACACTTTTTCCGGGATGGGGCCCGTATCCACGTAGTAGCGGTTGGCGCTGTCGGGAAAGTTCTGGTTTAACCAGGCGCACAGTTGCTTGAGCCGTTTGCCCAAAACTCGGTGGTAATCGCGCCCCCAACCGTACCGGGAAATCCGCGGGCGATCGGGGGCGTGGGCATGGGGCGTGTAGTAGTTGAGGGCCAGGCAAATCACGGATTGGATGCCCGGCAACACCTGGTGCAAATCCTGGCGCTTGGGGTTGGCCATCCACAACATGTCGGCGTGATACCCCAACCGTAGCCATCGCCGCAGGTGGGCTACCGCAAAACCGACTTCTGGCGAAGCAATTCCGACCTTGTGAAACCCCACCGCCAAGGCTTGGGCCTTGATTTGGTTTTTGATTTCGGCGGCCCTCTCCCCCATGGGATCTACAGGTAATCCCGCGGATCGGCGATCGCCCCGGCCAATGCCGAAGCGGCCGCCGTGTAGGGAGAAGCCAAATAAATCTGGGCTTGCTTGTTGCCCATCCGCCCCGGAAAATTGCGGTTGGTGGTCGATACGCACACCTCCGGCTCGTTCAACCGGCCAAAGGTGTCTTTGGGGCCCCCCAAACAAGCGGCACAGGAGGGCGCTGCCGGTTCAAAACACCCGGCATTGGTGAAAATATCCACCAGCGTCCGCCCCTCGATTTGGGTGGTGTGCAAGTCGTCATAGACCTTTTGGGTGGCCGGCACCAAATAGGTCGGCACCTTCACCTGCTGCCCCTTCAACAGGTGGGCTGCATTCACAAAGTCCGTGAGCTTGCCACCGGTACAAGACCCGATGTACACCCGGTCGATTTTTTGCCCCGCCACTTCCCGCACCGTGGCCCGATTGTCCGGGGAATGGGGTTTGGCTACTACCGGCTCCAACCGACTCACGTCGTAATGCCGATGGCTGTGATAGGAGGCATTGCTGTCGGCATACAACGGCACAAAGCTCTGATCCGTCCGCTGCTGCACATAATGGAACGTCACTTCGTCCGGGGCGATCGTGGCGTTTTTCCCCCCGGCCTCGATCGCCATGTTGCAAAGGGTCATCCGCTCTTCCATCGACATCCGGGCGATCGTGTCCCCGTCGATCTCCAAAGCCCGGTAGTTGGCCCCGGCCACCCCAATATCCCCAATCACCTGCAAAATCAAATCCTTGGCCAAGAGGTAGGGGGGCATCTCCCCGCTAAAGGTGAAGCGCATGGTGGCCGGCACCTTCAACAACAGCTTGCCCGTCCCCATCACAAAGGCCGCATCGGTGTTGCCAATCCCCGTGGCAAATTGCCCGAATGCCCCCGCATTGCAGGTGTGGGAATCGGTGCCAAACAACACTTCACCGGGCCGGGTGTGCCCCTCCTGGGCCAAGGCAATGTGACACACCCCTTTGTAGTCGGGGTTGGCCTTGAAGTTGGCCCGATCCACAATGTCGTAAAAGTAGCGAATGCCCTGCTCTTGGGCAAATTCCCGCAAAATATCGACGTTGCGGTTGGCCCGCTCGTCCGCCGTAAAAATGTAGTGGTCGGGAATCAGCACAATTTTTTCGGGATCCCACACCCGCGCGTTGGCGCCAAATTCCTTCTTGAATACCCCAATGGTGCCCGGCCCGCAGACATCGTGGGTCATCAACAAATCGGCCTTGACCCAGACGTTTTCCCCTGGAGCTACCCGATCGCGCCCTGCAGCCCGCGCCAATATCTTCTCGGTGAGCGTTAATCCCATGGTTCGCTTTTTTGGCCTATTGTAGCCTAGGCTTCCCGGCACTATAGCCCAATCCGTAGATCCACCCCAACCACCGCAGCCCCCACCGCGGCCGCCAAGCCAACAGCTTGGCGCGGTGCCGCTGCACCAAGGCGGGCAACCATCCCCCCAACACCAAAGCCCCCAATCCGCTGAGGGTAAAGCTCAGGTAACTGCCCAACCACCGGCTGAAATCCGCCGGCCCAGCTAAATCCCAAATCCACGGAATAATCGCCGGATTTTTCATCGCTGCCGTCAGGGCCATTTGGTGAAACTCGACCCACCCAAAGCGATCTTTGATGAAGCGATCGCTCACATCGGCGGGCATTTCCCCCAACACCCCAAAAAAGGTGTTCAACATCGCATTGATGCGTTCCGGGGGCAGATGCTGGCCGGTGGGCACCATCATCCCCTTGGAAAACAACCAGGTGACGGCGGTATTGCTCTGATAGGCATTTACCTGGTTCAAATCCGCGGCGGTTGTGAGATCGTACTTCAGACAGGTATCCAACAAATCTGTGAGGCGGGGCAGGTTCCGCACCAAAGACCCGAAGCCCGTAAACACCAAAGGCGACTGCAACGAAGCCGCATCCCCGATCGCCAACAGCCGGTCAAACGCCACCCGGCGGCTGTCCGGTTTTAAGGTGAAATGGGCCGGAATGTAGCCGAAGGTCGGCTTTTTCCAGGTCAGCTTTTCGAGATCACACCGGCGGTATTCTGGGAAAATGTGAAAGAAGTCTTCGTACAGTTCTAATAGGGAACCCGGATTGTCCGGATGCACCTGGTGATAATGAAACAGGTACACCGTGAGATCGTCCCCTTCCCCTGGAAACAGTTCCCAAATCAGTTGCCGCCCCCGGGAAATATCGCCGTGGCTGTTCAACACATCTCCATACCGTTTGTCCCACACGGCCGGCTCCAATCCCGATAACACCGCCCCCACGGTCGGACAGACGCTGTCAAAGGGGCGATCGCCGTGCAGTTGCCGGGCAATGGGACTGGCGGAACCCATGGCATCGATCAACAGGCGACCGCTCACCACAAATTCCCCCTGGTGGCTCCGGCAGTTCACGGCCACGCCGTTGGGGCCCACCGTCGCCTGCAAAAATTCCGTGCGATCGTGAATCACCCCCCCCGCCTGCTGCAATTTCTCCCCGCAAATGTGCAGGAACCGCCCCCCGTCGATCGCCACGTTGAGCACGGTCGGGGTGTGCAAC
>DMPD01000359.1 GCA_003456125.1 Cyanobacteria bacterium UBA8156
GTCCAAAACATCAGTCCAAAACTCTATTCAAAACACCAATTCAATACATCATTCCAAAACATCAATCCAAAACACCTATCTATACTATCTATCGACGCTATCTATCGACGCTATCTATACCACAACATCCAGAATTCAGTTTTTGGGCATCAAGATTTGAGATTAAGATAAAGAGGCGTTGGCTTGCGTCCGAAACTGCTTTGGGAACACCAGGGTGAACTCGGTGTATTCTCCCAACTCGGTATCCACCTTCAGGGTACCACGATGCTGCCCAACCAAAATGTCGTAGGTGAGGGATAATCCCAAACCGGTGCCTTCCCCCGCTGGTTTGGTGGTAAAAAACGGCGTAAAAATTTTCTCGATCGCCGTCGGGGGAATGCCACTGCCATTGTCCCGGATGACGACCTCGGCCATATCGCTCAAATCTCGCGTGATTAAAGTCAATTTGGGTTGAAAACCATCACCCAGGGCAGCCTTCTTCATCCCCAAGGCGTAGCAGGCATTATCGACTAGGTTGATGATCGCCCGGGTGAAGTCTCCAATCACCACCTCCACCAAGCCAATGCCCCCATCGTACTGCCGGTCAAAAGACACGTTAAAGTTGCTATCTTTGGCCCGGCGGCTGTGGTAGGCCAACTGCACGGACTGCTCGAGCAAAGCGTTGAGCTCGACCGGCTGGGCTTGCCCCCCACCATCGGTGCGCGCATGCTGCATCATGCTATGAATAATGCTTTCGGCACGATGACCGTGTTCGTGAATGCAACGGGCATTTTCGCTCAGTTCCCCCACCACAGCTTGAATGTCTTCCCACAAAGCCGGCTGGGGTTCGGCTTGGTATGCCTGCAACAGTTCTTGCACTTCTTGGGCTAAGTCCACCGACCCGGCGGCAAAGTTGTTGACGAAGTTTAAGGGGTTCCGCAGTTCGTGGGCCACGCCAGCCGCCAGAGTACCCAAAGAAGCCAGCTTTTCTTGGGTCACAATTTGCTTCTGGGCCGCCTGCAGATCGGCCAGGGTTTTCACCAACCGTTGGTTCTGGGTCTCGAGAGCGCGGGCCAATGTGTTCAAGCGCATGTGCAAGCGCACCCGTGCCAGTACTTCCTCTTCTTCAAAGGGCTTGGTGATGTAGTCCACCGCCCCCAACGACAACCCCCGCACCTTAGCCGCCGTTTCCGAAAGGGCTGTCATAAAAATCACGGGAATATCCTGGGTGATTTCCTCTTCTTTGAGCCGTTCGCAGGTTTTGAAACCATCGATGCCGGGCATCATCACGTCCAGCAAAATGAGGGCCGGGGGATCGTAGGTCGCTAGTTTGAGGGCCGTGGTACCGTTGTTGGCCACCGCAACTTCAAAGCCAGCACTGGTTAGGGTTTTGGACAATACTTTGAGGTTGGTGGGATTGTCGTCCACAATCAAAATGGGTCGCTCGGGTTCTGGCCCAGGGCCAGCCAAAATGTCCGGCTCGTTGTCCAGGGAGGTGGGCAGCACAGTCATACGAAGAAACCCATCGGTACCTTTCAGTAAAGCATTTTGCGGAGACTCTCGACAGCGGGTAAACACAAAAAAAGAGGCGAATCACCGCCTCTCCGGATTCCAGGGTATTTTGTGGCTATTTTGGAACACCTGTCGGGTTCCCATTGGCCTTGGTTGGCGTTAGTAGGTCAACGCCATGCTGCGGGTGGTTTCGGCCCCGAGGTAGACCCGAATGCTCAGGAAGTCGGTGGGGCAAGCGGTTTCGCAACGTTTGCACCCGATGCAATCTTCCGTCCGCGGCGATGAGGCAATTTGACCGGCTTTGCAACCGTCCCAGGGCACCATCTCCAACACATCGCAGGGGCAGGCCCGCACGCACTGGGTGCACCCAATGCACGTATCGTAAATTTTGACTTGGTGAGACATGCGCGTTACTCCATAAAGGAAATTGAAAAACGTGGGTGGCTTTTCCCCCTGCTACGGCCCCCATGGCACCGCTCCGCCTCCCCTCCCCACTTTGGCCCTCTCGTTCCCAATCCAGGGCCCAATCTAGGGCCCAATCCAGAACCCAATCCAGGACCTAATCCAGTGCCCAATCCATCCCAAAATCTTTCACAAAAATAAAAAATAAAGCCGTGTTTAGACTTTGGGAGTTCGACTCCGGGAGTTCGACTCCGGGCTTGGCTTGGTTCAGAAACAAGGGCGCGACTTGGGTGCAGTTCGGGTGAAACCCCCCATGGAATAGGGCTTTGCGCAAAATGGACAAAGCTTTTGCCACGGTCAAGTTTATCGCAGCCCCTAGAACCCCTTGCCCCTCGGTTAAATAACTTAAAACAATGTAATACTTGCCGATACGAACCGTTACACGATTTGACGGATAGCCCAGATCCTGCGTAGGCTAAGGCACGGTTGGAGGATGGCCATGGGGCGCTGGGGTTGGCTGGGGTTGGTGGCGGTGATGGGGACGCCGGGGGCGATCGCCCAGGGGTTGCATTTGACCTATCCACCGCCGCAACACCGCACCGATGCAGAGCGGATTTTCTTTATTGGCACGTCGCCCGCGGCGGTGCAGTTGAACGGCCAACCCATCCGCCAGAGCACGGCGGGTCATTTTGCGCCGAGTCGACCGTTGCAGCCCGGCATGAATCGGTTTGTGTTGCGATCGGGGAACCAAGAAATTACCGTGACGGTGGAGCGCACCGTGGAGCGTCCCCCCCAAACCCTTACCGATTTGCGCCGGCCCTTTCCCGAGCGGGCGGTGGCGGTACAGCCGGGGGAATTGGTGTGTTTTGGGGTGCAGGCGGTGCCGGGGGCCCAAGTGCAGGTGCAGGGGGGAGATGTGGTACTACCCTTGTCGCCGGTGGCCCGGCCCCAGTTGCCCAGCAATGCGGCGGTGTTGGTGGGGACGCCGCAACCGCAGCCGGGCCAACCGGGGGAGTACGGGGTCTGTCGGCCTTTTACCCAACCCCAGAGGCTCACGGAGTGGACGTACCGGGCCCAGTTGGGGAACCAATCGGCCCAGGTGGTGGCTCCCGGTTCCCTCGAAATTCTCGATCCGGCCGTGGTGACGGTGGCGACGGTGACGGTTCCGGAGGCGATCGCCCGGACGGGCCCCAGTACCAATGCTTCCCGGTTAACGCCGTTGCCCCAGGGGACGCAGGGCCGGGTGACGGGCCGCAATGGGGATTGGTGGCGCTGGGAGTATGGGGGCTGGGTGGAGGCCAAAAATCTCCGCATCGGGCGATCGCCCCTGCCCCCCCGCTCGGTGGTGCGGGGGGTGACGACGCAGGCGGTGGGGTCTTGGACGGAGGTGCGCATTCCTTTGACGGTGCCGCTGCCGGTGACGGTACAGGAACGACCGGGGGCGGTGGAATTGACGGTGCACCACGCCACGGCGGAAACCGACACGATGAAAATTGCTGCCAGTCCGATTTTGCGCTTGGTGCAGTGGGAGCAGACCACGCCCGATCGCCTCACCTATCGGCTGGAGTTGGGGAGCGATCGCCTCTGGGGCTACAAAATGCGCTACGAGGGCACAACCTTGGTGTTGGCATTGCGCCATCCGCCCCAGGGGCCCGTGACCGTGTTGCTCGATCCCGGCCACGGCGGCCCGGAAGATTTGGGGGCACGGGGGCCCACCGGCTACCCGGAAAAGGATGTGACCCTGGCCTTGGCCCAAAAGGTGCGGGATGCGTTGCGGCAGGAAGGGGCGATCGTGGTGATGACCCGGGAGGGGGATGAGGATTTGTGGCCCCAGCAACGGGCGGCCCGGATCGCCGAGGCAGAACCAACGGTGGCCCTCAGCCTCCATTACAACGCCCTGCCGGACCACGGGGATGCCGAAAATACCCAGGGGGTGGGGATGTTTTGGTACCACCGGCAAAGCCATGGGTTGGCTCAAGTGCTGCACGATCGCCTGACCCAGGAACTCAACCGACCCAGTTACGGGATGTTTTGGGGAAATTTAGCCCTGGCTCGCCCCACGGTGGCCCCTGCCGTGTTGCTGGAGTTGGGGTTTATGATTCATCCCGAAGAGTTTGCATGGATTGTCTCGCCGGCAGCCCAACAGCAACTGGCCCGGGCGATCGCCCGGATTACCCTGGATTGGATTCGCCAGTAGCCAAAACCCCTGTCCCTAGGGCAACTTGGGATAGCGATCGAAATCGGGTTTGCGTTTTTCCAAGAAAGCCTGCTTGCCTTCGCGGGCTTCTTCGGTCATGTAGTACAACATGGTGGCATTGCCGGCCAGTTCTTGAATCCCGGTTTGCCCATCGCATTCAGCGTTGAACGCAGACTTGATGCAGCGGAGGGCCAGGGGGCTTTTCTCGAGAATTTCGCGGGCCCAGCGCACCCCTTCCGTTTCCAGTTGCTCCACGGGCACCACGGCGTTGACCAACCCCATGGCCAGGGCTTCTTGGGCATCGTATTGCCGGCACAAATACCAAATTTCCCGGGCTTTGCGCTGCCCTACCAACCGCGCCAGGTACGAAGCACCAAACCCGCCGTCAAAACTGCCCACGTTGGGGCCGGTCTGCCCAAAAATGGCGTTGTCGGCGGCCAGGGTCAAATCGCAAACCACCTGCAACACGTTCCCGCCACCGATCGCGTAGCCCGCCACCAACGCAATTACGGGTTTGGGAATGGTGCGAATCAGCCGTTGCAAATCCAAAACGTTGAGCAGGGGTACCCCCTCCTCCGAAATGTAACCGGCGGCTCCCCGCACCCGCTGATCTCCCCCCGAACAAAAGGCATACTTGCCGTCGCTACAGGGGCCGGTGCCCGTCAACAACACCACACCAATATCCATATCTTCTCGGGCATCGCTAAAGGCCCGGATCATCTCGGCAATGGTTTCCGGCCGAAAGGCGTTGCGGACGTGGGGCCGGTTGATGGTAATCTTCGCAATCCCCTCTGTCTTGTGGTACAGAATGTCTTCAAATTGCCGAATTTCTTTCCAAGAAATCTTTTTGGAGGTAGACATCTGTACCATGGAGTGCCAATAGGTCATCTATCATAATACGGAACGAGAAGTCTGGCTATGCGATTGGCAAGACGTTTGCAGGGATTGCAAGCCAATGTGTTTGCGGACATGGATCGGGCGAAGCAGGGGGCGATCGCCGCCGGTTTGCCGCTGTGGGATTTGTCGTTGGGTTCTTCGGATTTGCCGGTAGCTCCTCACATTGTGGCAGCGATCCAAGACAGCCTGCAGGATGTCCATTCCTTTGGCTATACGTTGTTTGGGGCGACGGCGGATTTGCGCGGGGCGATCGCCCAGTGGTTGGCAGCCAAATTCGCCGTGACGGTAGACCCGGAAACGGAGGTGTTGCCGTTGATTGGTTCCCAGGAGGGGACATGGCACCTGCCGTTGGCGGTCTTGGAGCCGGGGGAGGTGGCCCTGTTGCAGAATCCGGGGTATCCCTCGCACTATGGCGGGGTGGCCTTGGCCGGCGGCGTGCCCTACGGCATGGAATTGCACCCCGAACAGGGCTTTTTACCGCAATTTGACCGCATTCCGGCGGACGTGTTGGCGCGGGCCCGGTTGATGGTGTTGAGTTATCCCCACAACCCCACCACCGCGATCGCCCCGCCCGCATTTTGGGAAGAGGCGTTGGCGTTTTGCCGGCGCTACGATCTGATTTTGGCCCACGATTTCCCCTACGTGGATTTTGTCTTGGATGGGGGTTTGCCGCCTTCGGTGTTGCAGGTAGATCGGGGGCGGGAGCGCAGCCTCGAATTTTTTAGTCTGTCGAAGTCGTACCACATGGGGGGCCTGCGGGTGGGGTTTGCCGTGGAGAACCGGGAGTGCATCGCGGCGTTGCGGCAGATCAAGGTCGTGGG
>DMPD01000103.1 GCA_003456125.1 Cyanobacteria bacterium UBA8156
CCCAAGCGAATTTTGCGGTGTTTCTGAGCTTGCTCCAGCCCGGCGACAAAATGATGGGCATGGATTTGGCCCACGGTGGCCACCTCACCCATGGCTCGCCGGTCAACGTCTCCGGCAAGTGGTTTGAGGTGGTGCACTATGGTGTAGACCGGGAGACCGAAGAACTCAACTACGAAGCGATCGCTGAACTAGCCCGGCAACACAAACCCAAGTTGTTGATCTGCGGATATTCGGCTTATTCGCGCACCATTCACTTTGACAAATTCCGGGCGATCGCCGACGAAGTAGGGGCGTACCTGTTGGCAGACATGGCCCACATTGCCGGCTTGGTGGCCGCTGGGGTACATCCCAACCCAGTACCCCACTGCGACGTGGTGACCACCACCACCCACAAAACCCTGCGGGGCCCCCGCGGCGGCCTGATCCTCACCCGCGATGCCGAATTGGGCAAAAAACTTGATAAGGCGGTCTTTCCCGGTACCCAAGGGGGGCCCCTTGAGCACGTGGTGGCCGCCAAAGCCGTGGCCTTTGGCGAAGCGCTGCAACCGGCTTTCCGAGACTACGCCCGCCAAGTGGTGACCAACGCCCAGACCCTAGCCACCCGTCTCCAAGAGCGGGGGTTGGCTATTGTGTCGGGGGGCACCGACAACCACCTGTGTTTGGTGAGTTTGCGCTCGATCGGCATGACCGGCAAAGTGGCCGATGCCCTGTTGGATGAAATTCAGATCACCGCCAACAAAAACACCATTCCCTTCGATCCCGAGTCCCCCTTTGTCACCAGCGGCATCCGGTTGGGCACCCCGGCCATGACCACCCGCGGCTTTGGCGCGGCGGAATTCCGGGAAGTAGCCGACATCATCGCCGATCGCCTGCACAGTCCGGACAACGTCGATACCGAAGCGCAATGCCGGGAGCGGGTAGCCAAACTGTGTGCGCAGTTCCCCCTTTATCCCGAACTGGGGGTCGCCTCCGCTCCCCAGCCGGCTCTGGTCTAACCTCCATTCATGGCCGCCATCTCGGGCACGTTTACCCTGTTTTTGAGTTTGCTGGTGGAAGCAATCCCCTTTCTGTTGGCAGGGGTGCTGCTCTCCAGTGCCCTGCTGCTTTTTGTCAACGAAGAGCGGCTGATCCGACGGTTGCCCACCCAGCCATTGTTGGGGGCCTTGGCTGGGGGCATCTTGGGTTTTTTGTTTCCGGTCTGCGAATGCGGCAATGTCCCGGTGGCCCGGCGGCTGATCGCCAAGCGGGCCCCCATTGCCGTGGCCGTGGGCTTCCTGTTGGCGGCCCCCACCATCAACCCGGTGGTGATTTGGTCCACGTGGATTGCGTTTCGGGATCGCCCGGAAATCATCTTTTTGCGGGTGGCCATGTCCTTGGCCGTAGCCGTAATTTTGGGTTGCTTGTTTGGCCTCCAGAAAGACATCACTCCCTTTCTGCAACCCCAAGTCAAAGCCACGTTGTTCGCGGCACAGGAAGCAGCCTGGAGTCCTGTCCCCACGGGTACCTTTCTGTTGGGCGATCGCCAGCCCCTCGTGTCCTACCTCAAGCCAAATCGGTGGCGATTGTTTCTCGAAAACAGCTTGGGGGAGTTGCGGGAACTGGGAGGATTGTTGGTTCTCGGCAGCGCGATCGCGGCGATCGTGCAAATTTGGCTCCCCCGGGACTTCATCCTGACCTTAGGGCGGGGACCGATCAGTTCGGTGGTAGCGATGCTGTTGCTGGCGGGCCTCGTCTCCATCTGCTCCACCGTCGATGCCTTTTTCGCCCTATCCTTTTCTTCCGCCTTCACCAGCGGTTCGTTGTTGGCTTTTTTGGTGTTTGGGCCCACCATCGATCTCAAGTCCATCGGCCTCATGTTGACCGTATTCAACCGTCAAGCTGTCTTCTACCTCTTTTTCTTGACCGCCCAACTGGTGTTCTTAGGCTGTGTGCTGGTAAATCTGCACTGGTACTAAAAATCCCCCCCTGGTAAACCCCAGGGAGGCATCTTGCCAAACCTTGATGAAGTCTTGCTAGCTTGCGAGGTACTCCAACATGCGGGTCTTCCGTTTGCGGAGATTGTCCAACGCCTGCCGCTCCAACTGCCGCACCTGTTCGCGGCTCAACTCTAGGCGTTTGCTGATGCCCGCCAACGACATTTCCTGCCCGTCCTCCAGACCGTAGCGCAACACCATCACCTGGCGCTGTTTGGGGGTCAACTCCGCCAACATCGCTTCGATATCGCTGCGCAACGATTCATTGGTGGCATACACCTCCGGCGAATGGCCCCGATCCTCCAGCAATTCCGCCAGCTCGGTATCTTGATTGTCGCCAATCTTCAAATCCAACGACACCGGCTGTCGGGCCAGCGATAGGCACTCCCGCACCTGCTCGGCCTTGATATCCAACTCCTGAGCCACCTCCGCCGCCGTCGCTACCCGACCCAATCGCTGCGATAACTGCCGCTGCGCCTTCTTGATTTTGTTCAGCTTTTCGGTGATGTGCACCGGCAACCGAATGGTGCGGGCCTGTTGGGCGATCGCCCGGGTAATGGCCTGTCGAATCCACCAGTAGGCATAGGTCGAAAACTTAAAGCCCTTGGTGGGATCGAACTTATCCACCGCCCGTTCCA
>DMPD01000106.1 GCA_003456125.1 Cyanobacteria bacterium UBA8156
CCGATAGCTTCTGCGGCAATCCGGTACACATGCTGGAGGTCGATGGTCAATTCGATCGCTTGGATCAAGTGATTTACATCGAAAACCACCTCAGCAACTTGGACACCAAACACTACGGCGAATTGACGGAACTGCTGTTGAAGCACCGGGAATATCCGGGCTCGAACAACGGGACAGGTCTGTTTCAGGTGATGGTGGGTCTGAAAATGCGCGCCACCTACGAACGGTTGACCCACAACACCCCCCAATTGGCCGCTTTGGCGATGTCCTAGCGCCCAACCAAGCCCCAGCAATCCAACACTAGGTTCAGCGAGCCTCGAACCTAGTGGGCAAGTTCACGAGCTTTGCCAGGAATCCCCTCGGCAGGCAATCCGGTTACCGCCTTGGTGTTGGGCTTGGGCAAGGGCTTGGCAAGCCTTGGCCACAGCATCTTGGGGATTGGGGGTTACGCCCCAGCCAATGCCAATCGAAAGGGTCAGCGGAAAACGCAGACCTTGCACCGCGACGGGGGAATCCTGAATCGAGCGCCGCAGCCCCTCGGCAAATTCCTGGGCATCGGTTCCAGCCAACCAAAGACAAGCCAGCAGTCCCGGTTCAAAGCGATACACCAAGCTGTGGGGGGCAGCCTGATTCTGCAGGCGGCCGGCGATCGCTGTCCAAACGCCCTGGGCAATCTCTTCGCCGTAGGTGGTTTCGATATCGGCCAAGCCATCAACCGCCAAGAGCAAAAGGGCCATGGGGGCTTTCGCGTTTTGGCGCAAATTTTCCAGGGACCGATCCAAAGCCGTCCGGGCAAACAACCGCCACTTGGGATCGTAATTGTGCAGTCGGGTCAAAAGGGTATGGGCCAAATCAAGCTGACCCGCCACCTTTTGCAGGTGTTGGTGGTGGGCTGCCATAGCCAGGGCATTTTGCAAACGCATTTCCGCCACCTCGAGGGCCGGGGGCCAGTCCAACAGGTCGTCGACCCCAAGGACACCGGCGGCGGCTTGCAGTTGTGGAGATTCCACCGTGGTCAGGAAGCGCACATCATTCAGGTAGCTGTAGTGAACGTTGGCTTTGAACCGTTGACACAGAACCACCGCCGACATATCGGGCAGCGACCACCGGCTCAATACCACATGGGGCGGTGAAATCATTGCCGATTGCCATGCCGTCTCCCCATCGGGTACATCGGTAAATTGATGGCGATCGCCCAAACGACCTTGTTGCAAATCTGACACCAAGGAAGGGGGCATACCTACCAACAGCACCCGACCGCGAAAAAAAGAGAGAAAAGGGGGCATAGCGGATTCAGAAATCGCGCACAATGGAGACCGTTGGCCCTTTCAACGTAGCAAAAAATGGCGGGGATCGATACGCTGTCCTATCAACTGGAGCAGCAGGCAAATGTTTTTTTGACAGCCCAGTTGGACGGTTGGCCGTTGGTATCTTTGGCGGCGGCCTTTGCGGCTGGGGGGATCACCAGCCTCAGCCCCTGCACCCTATCCATGTTGCCGGTCACCTTGGGGTACATCGGCGGTTATGCCGCTCGCGAAGGCCGGGCCCTGGCGGCAACCCTGTGGTTTGCGGCGGGTTTTGCGACCACCCTCACCGGTTTTGGGCTGGTAGCAGCATTTTTGGGGCAACTCTATGGGCAAATCTCCGGGGTGTGGCCCCTGCTCATGGGGGCGATCGCCGTCGTGATGGGGTGCCAGTTGCTGGGGGTCTGGCAAATGGCTTGGCCCGACGGTGGTCAGGCGATCGCGCAGTGGGCCGAATCTTGGCCGGGGGCAGCCCGCGCCTATGGGTTGGGTCTCAGTTTTGGGTTGGCCAGTTCCCCCTGCAGCACGCCGATCACGGTTACCCTCCTGGGATGGTTGTCTACCACGGGCAACGTGGGGCTGGGGGGGGCCCTGCTGCTCGCCTATGCCCTTGGCTCCGTGATGCCTTTGGTGTTGGCGGGGGCTTCCGTGGGTTGGGCCAACCGCCTCTTTTCGCTCCGGCAGCAGTCCAGTTTCATACCGGTGGTGAGCGGTGCCCTGCTGATTGGATTTGGAACCTTCACCGTTCTCAATCAACTCGCGATCGCCCCGTAGTCCTCACCCCTGCCGCTTCGATTTTTTCCCCATGCTTGTCGATACTCTTGTCGATACTTTCTTCGATGGCAGATCGCCCCAGTTCCGGTGAGAGGGCCCAAGGCGGAGTGTGGCCTGCTGCCACCGCCGGGGCAAATATCGGCTCCGCCAAAGCACAAGCTGTCCATATCCCCGCCACCGGTGCCGCCAACCGCAAGCATTCACCGCCCCGGCGACCAATGGGGGCAAAAAATTGACAACCTCGGCATTGCGACACAGCTTGGAGCAGGGTCGGGTAAAATTCATTGCCTAGCGAAGCATCGGCAGCCTCCCGCCAACCAACCAAACCTGCCGTCTTACCTGCCGTCTTACCTTCCGTCTTACCTTCCGTCTTGCGGCTCTCCATATCCTTGCCCTAACCTTGCCCTAACCTTGCTCCACATGACAACGCTTGACCCATGCCTGTGACTAGCAATGCTTTACGAAGCGTGATTTACGGGCAGCGCTTTCACGCTATCTTCAACCCCCTTGGTCAGCGATCTCGAAAATGTCAGAATGCCTTAACAATTACCTGGCCGGCGATCGCCATCTGACCGGTTCGGGGCGGGCGGGCAAGGGCTGCTTGGGACACCCCATCTAACCGGAGAGCGTCGCGCCCTGGGTGCCGCCGATCGCCACCCGTCGCAGCCGGAGGCTGGGGGCACCGCAACCCACGGGCAGACCATCCTGACCGTTTTTGCCGCACCCGCCGGACTCATCCCAGGTGAGGTCATCCCCGATCGCTTCGATCTGCTTGAGGGTCTGAAAGACATTGCCGGTGAGGGTCACATCGCGGAGGGGTTCTACTTTTTGGCCGTTGCAGATGCGCCAGGCTTCCCCGGCAGTAAACGTAAAATACTCCCCGTTGGTGGTGCCTCCCACCCAGTTGCCGGCACAGATACCGTGCTTGAGGTCGTGCACGAGGTCAGATGGAGACACATCCCCCGCCGCCATCCACGTGTTGGTCATGCGGACAAAGGGAGGATAGCCGTAATCCAAACAGCGGGCGTTGCCGGTGGGCGCTTCCCCCAACCGGGCCGCGGTTTCCCGATTGTGCAGACGACCCACCAACACCCCGTTTTGCAGGAGGGACGTGGTTTGCTGGGGCACCCCCTCATCGTCGTAGACGTAGCTGCCACGGTGGGTTTCGCCGGGCACCGCCCCATCCAAAATGTGCAGATTGGGGGGGCCAAACCGTCGCCCCCGCCGCATCGTCTTCTGCAATTCCGGGTTTTCGACCAAAGCATCGGCCTCCGATAGGTGCCCAAAGGCTTCGTGCACCAACAAACCGGCCAAAATCGGGTCAATCACCACGGTGTACGTACCCGCTGGCACCACGGGATACCGAGTCGCCGCCACAGCCCGCTGGGCGATCGCCGGGGCTTTGGTGAGCATACCCAACAATTCCTGAAAACAACGACAAGAACCCACCGTTTCGCGGGCGGTTTGCACCGTATCCAGGGTGCGGGCCGTCGCCGCCACCTGCAATTCCCAATCGCCAAACTCCTGGACAATCGCCGTACCTTCGTTGGTGAACAGCCCGACCCGTCGCCAGCAATCTCGGTAAGATACGCGACTTTTGACCTCACCGCCCCCCCGCAAACCTGCATCTAGGTCTGTACACAAAGCGTGTTTGGCAGCCAAGGGCACTGTTCGGGGATCGTGAGCCGCCGGCAACCCTACCGTGGTCTGCACCGTAGGCACCGCTGCCAATCGGGTTTGACCGCCCCCCAGCCACCGCGCCGAGGCGATCGCCTCTGTCACAGCCGTAGCCAGGGTTTCGTAACCGTCAAAACTGGCAAAGCCCCAGCCGCCCCCCTGGCACACCCGC